>JAPUKI010000012.1 GCA_027295745.1 Acidobacteriota bacterium | reverse complement strand
TGAATGCCAAGATACTCAGAGAAAAGGTTTGGGAGACAAGTCAAGGATGTATGAGGTGCGGGGGATCAGTCACATGGGTGGGGAATATCTCGAAGACGGGAGGGATGGAGATGTGACCATCCTGGACCTCTCACGAATCATGGATTCCCTGATTGACGTTCTGGACAACTGGGTGGAACAGGACATTGCACCTCCTCCCACCAAGTCCGACTGGTTGGAACTGGGAGACGTTGATGGCGATGGGGTGAACGAAAACGAAGCCATCGCCCTACCGGAGGTGGCCTGTCCTCTCGGCCTGTATTATCCCTATCCTCCAAGCCTGGGAGAGAGCGGTGTCGGTTGGACGGGTTTCGCCACATTTGACGGCCAGAGTCTCGAACCCCTGGATGGGCGTGGGGTCTTTGTGGATATGAACCTGAACAGATACCTCGACCACCGGGAAAGTGTGGACCAAGCGTGGCATAGACTGGGTCTTTTGAAACCTGCTGAGAAGTTCAGCCGCAGCAAATACCAAGCCTGTGTTGAGGCTGCTGTGGGCAAGTTGAAGCAAGAGAAGCTGATCACCGAGCGGGTAGCTGTCCGGTATGTCCAGGAAGCGTCAGAAGTTGATTTTCCAGGACAATGACCGTCACTGCCAGAACCTGCTGGGACGGATGAACCTTCAACCTTAATGGGGAATATATAGAGGATCCACAACAGTCTTCATGCGCACTGTCTTGATTTTACTGGCCTGGCTTTGGGTCGGTGTACCCAGCGTGGTTGCCCAGGAGCGACTGAACCTGGACTGGCCAGCTTTGGCTCAGAAGATCGTAGAACGGATGGCACTGGAGCCAGGTGAAAAAGTACTCCTGGTGGCCCACCCCGATATGTTCCGGGAGATCGTGCCCCACCTTCGCTACGAGGTCATGAAAGCAGGTGCCGTCGATTTGGGCGTGATCGATGTCCTGGCATCCGCGCCTTTTGAATCCTGGAACCCCCAAGTGCTCCAGCGAGCTGCTGGATCGTCCCGCGAGGCCTACCGGACCATGTTCCGGGATGTTGACGCGGCGGTCATGCTCCCAGGGGCGAGGCCCTTTCACCCTCCCTATGCTGCCATGCAGGATCTGTTGCGAGAGGGGCGGGGCCGCACCGTCCACTTTCACTGGCTTGAAAACGGCAGTGCTTTCCCAATTCCCGGCCAGCCTCTTCCCCCCTTACACGTTATTGATGCGACCTATCAGAAGGCGTTATTGAACACTGACTACAAAGCTCTCGCCCGAATACAGCAGCGCTTCGAGGAGAGCCTACGAGGTGAAGAGATCCGGGTAACCACCTCACTGGGAACAGACCTTCGGTTTCGGATTGGATCACGCCCGGTGAACCGTCAGGATGGTGATGCATCCCGAGCCCGAGCAGAAAACGGAATCACCCTGATTGATCGCGAGATCGAACTCCCGGAAGGGGCTCTTCGGGTTGCCCCTCTTGAGGAGACGGTTGAGGGCACGATTGCCTTTCCTCCATCCCAGTGGGATAGCCGACCAGTCGTTGGGCTCAGGCTTCGCTTTGTCGAGGGACGCGTGGTCGATATCAGTGCGGATTCAGGATTGACGGCTGTTGAAGCCGAGATGAATGGTGCTGGTCCAGCAGGTCGAAGGTTTCGGGAATTTGCCTTGGGTTTCAATGAGGAGTTGGCGGTACCGGACCGGAACCCATGGATTCCCTATTATGGATATGGTGCTGGAGTGGTCCGTCTATCCCTGGGAGACAATTCGGAACTGGGTGGGACCGTTACTGGCGGCTATTTTCGTTGGAACTTCTTCACGGACGCAACAGTGACGGTGGGCGATCAGGTCTGGGTCCGGGACGGAAAACTTGTCATGAGATGACCTGCGGCGGATGAATCTGGAACCATGATCCAGCTATCTGGCTGATCCCTGTATGCACTACTTCAGAGCAATTATCACCTTGCTTCTAACCACTGGCTTTGTCTGGGATACCCAAGCGGCAGAGTTAGCCCCTGTTGAAGAGCGGTTGAAGGAGAACCTGGAGAATCGGGTTTTGATCTTCCGTGAGAAGGGGATTGTGGGGAGACACATCAGGTTCGACACCAGTGGACGTCCCCTCTATCGTTTTAAGAAGCAGGAGAATGCCAGTCGGCGAGCTTTCATGTTTATGGACTTAAAGCTTTATGATGAGCGAATGCTGATTGTCGGCGAGGAATTACAGATTCAGGTGGAGGACGGCGAGAGGACCTATGTCCGAGACTCTCGAAGGCTGAACCTCGTAATCTGCACAGTGGATCTCTCTGGCGAAGAACCTACCTTCCCCTGGCTCATTGGTATCTTGGCTCGGATTTTCCTCCAGCAGACTGAGTTGCAGGGCGACTAGGAAATGTCCCGTTGATGTATGCCTTCCTGGACATCTTTTTCCTCATCTTCCACTCGTCCCTGGTTGTCTTTACCCTGGTTGGTTGGATCTGGAAGGAAACCCGCAAGGCTCATCTGCTTGTCCTCACCCTGACGATGTGCTCATGGTTCGGGCTGGGCATCTGGTACGGGTTCGGGTACTGCCCCTGTACTGATTGGCATTGGCAGGTGAAAAGCAAATTGGGGGAGACGAACTTACCGATGTCTTATGTTAAATACTACGCGGATCGGTTAATAGGTCTGGACTGGAATGCATTCGTATTGGATCTTGTCGTGGCGGTCCTTGGTTTAGCGGCATTCGGGGTCTCCATTTGGTTGAACCTTCGGGACTGGAGAAGAGCCTAAGAAGGGGAGCAAGAGCCAGATCCTACTTTGTCGTCACTGGAGTCACCTAATTTAGGAGGTCAGAATCGAGTCCCTGTTACCTTCCTAGGCTCTAATTCAAGGGTTACTCTCTCCACCTTCTTATCACGCACGATCTCCACCTCGTGGGTGTCATCCTTCAAGAGGCTGGACAGCTCAGACAGGCCATCTACTGGGTGGCCGTCCACGGAAACGATGGCATCTCCTGCCTTCAAGCCCGCTCTCTGGGCCGGAGTGTTCTCAAGGACCTCGGCAACCAGCACACCTTTCTTACCTGAGATGCCGAGAAAGTCTGCCAGTTGTTCAGTCAGATTTCCTCCGGTAATACCCAATCGAGGCCGTTCTGAAAATAAAAAGAAGTGACC
The DNA here is from genome assembly GCA_027295745.1 of Acidobacteriota bacterium. Classification (GTDB taxonomy): domain Bacteria; phylum Acidobacteriota; class UBA6911; order RPQK01; family JADFOI01; genus JADFOI01. The sequence continues at coordinate 70 of JAPUKI010000012.1, read as the reverse complement.
GCCTGATTGACCTGGCTGGGTCCGAAAACGAATATCTGGACCATCCCAGGCAGGAGCGCTTTGCGTCCTT
>JAPUKI010000119.1 GCA_027295745.1 Acidobacteriota bacterium | reverse complement strand
CCCGACGGCGAGTTTCGAAAACTCTTCACCATTATCGACCTGTCCACTGTGTGGGTTCAAGCTGAAGTTTACGAAAAGGACTTGAGCGCATTTCAGAATGCTCAGGAAGCGTTGATCGTCATCCAGGCTTACCCGGATCAGGTCTATCGTGGCCGCTTACAGGCCTTCGGAAGCGAGATCGACCCTCAGTCCAGGACCATTCCCGTCTATTACGAAATACCTAATCCGGATAAGAAGCTCAAGATCGGACTGCCCGTCCGCCTCAGTCCAATCAATGACCAAAGCTAGCTCCCGCTGCGGGAAATTCCAAATCCTAAATTCCAAATTCCAAACCACAGCCGGCAGACCGGCTGAAATCCCAAATTACAAATCCTAAATTCCAAACAAATGCATTTAGGATTTTGAATTTCAAATCCCCTACGGGAAAGTCCGAGGTTTGGAATTTGGAATTTGGAGCTTGGAATTTGTTTGGGATTTAGGATTTGGGATTTGGAATTTCTCCGAAGGAGCTTGATTCTCATCCTCCTTCAGTCATAGACCATGGGTCAAGAGTCTGCTCCAGTTCCTTCTCCGGCAGGACTTTTTTCTCCTGGGCGATTTCCCGGACCGTGCGGCCTGTCTGATAAGCCTCCTTGGCAATCTCAGCCGCTTTGTCATATCCAATCTTAGGGGCCAAGGCCGTCACCATGGCCAGGGATCGTTCCACCAGTTCTTGACACCGTTCGCGGTTGGCCACCAAACCATCCACGCACCGTTGGCTCAGAACGATGCAGCCATTGCTCAGGAGGTCAATGGACTGGAGGAGATTGTAAGCAATAACCGTCTTCATGACGTTCAATTCAAAATTGCCCGACTGACCCGCGATGGAAATGGTGACATCATTCCCGATCACCTGGGCGGCAATCATGGTGACGGCCTCAGGAATCACGGGATTCACCTTGGCCGGCATGATGGAGCTTCCCGGCTGAGTGGGAGGAAGAAGAAGCTCTCCGATGCCACAGCGAGGCCCGGAGCCCAGCCAGCGCAGGTCGTTGGCGATTTTCATTAAACTGCAGGCGACGGTTTTGAGCATGCTGCTGGTTTCAACAGCTGCATCCTTACTCGCCAGCGCCTCAAACTTGTTGCTGGCCTCGCGAAAGGGCACTTCAGTCCATTCTGAAAGCTTTTCAACCACACCGGCGGCAAATTGCGGATGGCAATTGAGACCGGTTCCCACAGCGGTGCCGCCGATGGCCAGTTCCGAGAGGGAAAAGCGCACCGACTCCATTCTTCTGATGGCGTTCTCCATCATGGAAGCGTAAGCGGAGAACTCCTGTCCCAGGCGAATGGGGACTGCGTCCTGCAGGTGAGTTCGGCCAATTTTCACCACCTCGTCAAACTCCCGAGCCTTGGCCTTCAGTGAGGCGTGAAGCTGCTTGAGCGCTGGAACCTGAGTCTTTTCAATTTCCTCCAGAGCCGAGACGTGAATGGCTGTGGGAATGACGTCGTTGCTCGACTGGGCCATGTTGACGTGGTCATTGGGATGCACCCTGCGGCTGCCAATTTTTCCGCCCAGAATCTGGATGGCGCGGTTGGCGATGACCTCATTGGTGTTCATATTGGTGGAAGTGCCGGAGCCGGTCTGGAAGATGTCTACCACAAACTGATCATCCAGTTTGCCCTCAATCACCTCATCGGCCGCCTGGACGATGGCCGAGGCCAATCCTTCCTCCAGCAGGCCCAACTCCAGATTGGTCCCGGCGGCCGCTTTCTTGATCAGCCCCAATGCGCGAATAAAGGGTCGTGGAAAACGCAGATTGCTGATCGGAAAGTTCAACACGGCGCGTTGGGTTTGCGCACCGTAGTAGCTGTCGGCAGGGACCTGCATCTCTCCCATAGAATCTTTCTCTATTCTGTACTCCGTCATACTGCCCTCCCTTTCTTAGGAATTCCTAAGAATAAGACAAAAGGTGTGGATTAGAAAGGATCCTAGCCCGCATTTCTCACACCAGGTCGTCGTGAAGCGGCGGAAGGGCCGGCCTGACAAGGCGCGTGACCCACAAGCGGGTGCCCCAGGCCCCCGCAGACATACTCTTGAGTACGGCGAGGAGGCCGACCGAGCGCAACGCAGTCCAGGTCGGATCTATTTCGCCGATGCAGCAGAGCGGGTGTGAGAAGTGCGGGCTACACTTTCTATTTGCTTTGAAGTTCAGCAGTGAGTATCATCGGCAGAAAATTGGCTGAGAACAACAAGCATTATTTGCCTTCAGGCGCCTGACATCCTCCCCAAGGCGGAAGATCGGCGCATCTCAAGAGAAAGGAGCTTGAAATGAAAAGATCGAGCTTTTTGTCAGTGCAGCGATCGGTTCAGACGTTCATTATCGGGGCGATCCTCATGGGGGTCACGGCCGGGTTACTGGGTCACGCCCAGTTACTGCAAACGGTCCCCCCGGCCAATGCGCGGCTCGAGCAGGCTCCCCCAAGGGTGCAGCTGTTCTTTAATGAAGGGATTGAGCCGATTTTTAATGGCGTGGTAGTACTCAATCGCAATGGCTTGCCCGTTCACAGTGGCGAAGCCAACCTGTCCCGAAACCGGCAGGAACTTTCGGTGGAGATCAAAGACAACGTTCCCAACGGAATTTATACCGTCTCCTGGCGAGCCACTTCCTCTGATGGCCATCAGATTGGAGGCAACTTCGGTTTCTCGGTGGGAGAGGAATTTCAGGCCTCGGGGATGGTTGCCGGCCCCTCCGAGGGCGGGGAAAACTGGCCCACCTTCCCAATGGCAGCTAACCGATGGCTCTATTTTCTGGCCAGTATGATGTTCGTTGGAGGCTTCACCTTTGGAGCCCTTATCCTGGTGCCAGTGATCAAACACCCCACATTGGAGATCCCGCCCGAAGTCTTGACTGGGATGCGGCGCCTCTTTTTCCGTTTCTTTTCATGGAGTTGGATCGTGCTCCTGGTGACGGCCATTTTCAATTTACTGTTCAAGGCTGCAGCCATGGCCGACTCCACCCTGCTGGGGGCCGCCAATCGGGATATCTTGGCAGCCGTCATCTCCTTCAGTCAGTACGGACGCATGTGGGCAGCTGGAATGGTGCTGATCCTTGTTTCCGGAATTTTGTTTTGGCTGTATCGACGCATCTGGACTGCTCCCCAGGATATCTCAAAAAGTACCATCTTGTTGTACCTGGGAGCCGCACTGGGTGCCCTTATGCTTTTTACGGTTTCCAATTCGGGACACGCTGCAGCCGAAACCGAGTGGAGAGCACTCGCCTTAGGGACAGACGCGCTTCATCTCATGGCCACGGCCATATGGGTGGGAGGTCTGGTCTATCTGGTGCTCTTGATGAGATCACTCTCGGCAGCAGAACCGGTCCTGCGAGGTCAAATACTGGGTGAGGTCATTCCCAGATTCTCTCGGATTGCACAGTTTAGTGTTATAACCATCGTGCTCACGGGCCTGTATACCACCTGGATTCATATGCCGTCCTGGTCCGCATTTGTGACTACATGGTACGGGTGGACACTTCTCACGAAACTCTTCCTGGTCCTCCCGCTCCTGGGCATAGGAGCGATGAACCTCCTGGTCATCAAGCCGCAACTGAGAAAGAGTCTCATCGAGCAAGGCGAAAAAGCTCTGGAAGCCACCTCTGCAGTGCTGAAGCGTTTTCGTCCTCTGATTAAGGCCGAGGTGGCCCTGGGTGCGGCCATCCTTTTGGTGGTGACGGTCCTAACCAACCTGTCTCCGGCGGCCACAGCGACTTCCGGTGGGCCAACCATGGTATCCAACAGCACCGATTTTGAGATCATTTTGGAGATCGAGCCCAATCAGATTGGACACAACATGGTTCTGGTGCACGTAAAGGACCAGGAGGGAAACCCCGTCAGCAATCTGGGTAGTGTTCTCCTGGATGTCATGATGACCGACATGGACATGCCCTGGCAGCGGCTCGAGGCCAGCCTCCGGCCGGACGGTTCCTATGAGGCGGAAGCCGTCCTGGGCATGGCTGGGAATTGGAGGGTCAACGTTCGAGTCACAGAGGAGGGTTCCTCCGAGCAGCAGACCGCCATCTTCGACGACTATATTCCTTAGCCCGCATTATGCATAGGTTTTCGTAGCGAAGTGGCGCAAGCGCCGCGATGACAAGGCGTGTGACCCGCAAGCGGGTACCCCAAGTGCCCCGCAGGCGTACTCGTGCAGTACGACGAGGAGTGCAAGGAAGTACAACGCCGTCAGCGCGGATGATTGCGACACTGTAGCAGAAAATTTATGCATAATGCGGGTTAGGTGCCTCGATAAATACGATGACGCTAGTGGCGAGCGTACAGACCATTCTAGGTCACTGCCTACTGAGGTTTGTGATTCCCAG
>JAPUKI010000118.1 GCA_027295745.1 Acidobacteriota bacterium | reverse complement strand
CAGTGAGGATCGAAACCAATTGGCGCACCTTGTCCAGGGATTCAGGCGTAGTGTGGGGAAGGCTGTGAAAATGAACGAAGATGGCACTGCAACCACGCTTCATCACCTTGAAGGCGGCGACGGGTGAGTCAATCCCTCCGGACATCAATACGACGACTTTGCCGGAGGAGGAAACCGGCAGCCCCTTCACCCCTTTCAACCTGTGGAAGTACAAGAATGCATAGTGGTCGACAATGTCCACATAACAGTTCAAGTCGGGGCCCTCCAGACGAACGGTTTTCCCTGACCGAGTACGGATGAGGTCGCCCAGATGCTCGTTTATCTGTTGCGAGGTGAGGGAGTACTTTTTGTTGGCCCTTCTGGCGCTAATCCGAAAGGTTTCAAACTTCTCCTGGTCCACCAGCTTCCAGAGGTCTTCTTGAAGGACTTCCATGTCTTGAACGGACAACCACGACGGACAGCAATAGACGAACCCAAAAACCTTCTGTAAACGAAGACCGATCTCCTCTACTGGTGAGTCAGTAACAAGTTCAACCAAGACCCGTCCTGAAGTTCTGCGAATAGAACGATAGGGAAGACCACTGAGGGCTTGCTCAACGTTATGGCAAAGGCGCTTTTCAAAAAAAGGCCGGTTTTTCCCCTTGAGAATGATCTCGTGAAAGTAGCAGACGTAGTATCGCTTCATCGCACGCCAGCCGGGTTTATCCTAGCTTCTCCACCACCATGGTCACCTCTTTCACGTCCTCCCGCATCTGGTAGTAGACATGAACATAGGTTCCCGGTTCCAAGTCACCTCCCTTTATGGAACTCGGCCTCATTCGGAAAATCAGCTCCTGATCGTTGGCCTGGATGATCAGCTCGTCCAGGGAAATGGATTGAACGGTCCCGTACACGTCGTAGACTCTTTCCTCCATCGGCGTATCGTTGGTCCAGAGTTTCCAGATGCAACCCGACTGTGAGACAAAGAGCAGTAAAAAAGCCAACAGTAGTGAGCGCGCCATGGCAGAGATTGTACCGGAAAACTGGATTTTTTTTGATTTCTTAATGTGGTGTCCCCTCGATCCTTCTCAAAAGGTCCCTCACCCGGCCCTCGATTTGATAGCGAATAACCCGAAAGCCCTTGATCGCTTCAGCCGGATTTCCAGGTATCTTTGCAGGATCGGGAAGCGGCCAGTGTTCCCTCTGAGTGTGAGAGGGGAACACAGGACAGGACTCCGTTGCCTCTCCACACAGAGTCACTACGTAGTCGAATGTATCCAGGTTCTTGCTGTTGAGGGGATCAGAAGTCTGACTCGAGATGTCAATGCCCACCTCACGCATTGCCCACACCGCGTTTGGGTTTAAGCCGCTGGGATTCGTTCCAGCACTCTCGGACTGAATGGACCTTCCGCCGTAGTAGCGGGCAAACCCTTCGGCCATCTGGCTGCGCGCCGAATTTCCTGTGCAAACGAAAAGGATTCTCGGTTTTTTAGGCATGGCTAAATATTTTACTTGGACAACCTAAAAAATATGCAATAATAGAGTTAAATATGTTGCGAACCACCGCCACAACTTCTTGGGCCCTCTTCATAAGCGTTTCCATGTTAGCGCTTTTGACAAGTGCTTGTCTCGAATCGCATGCGGAGGTCCGGCTCTCGCGGGCGGATGAAGAACTGGCAAGAAGCTTGATCGTCGAGAACAACTGTGGTTTGTGCCATACCCTGCAGGCTCGCGGTCTGAACCTCATGGGCGAGATTGGCCCCAATCTCACGGAGCAGGCTCAGAGAGGTCGTTCTCCAGAGTGGCTGAGGAAGCAGCTGACAAATCCCTCCTCCATCCCTGATGGTGAAGTCGTTCCTGGATTTGAGGGCAAACAGAAGCTCATGCCTGCATGGAACGGGTCCTCCGATCGAGAGTTGAACGCGCTCATCGCCTTTCTGCGCAGCCTCGATGGAGTGTACGAAGCAGCTTCATCTGACTGACTCCACTCACTGATTCCACAGGTTCAACACCAGCCGACACCGATCACACAGAGTTTTCGTTTGATCATTCCCTCTCTTTTGTTGTTACATTAGGGACCGAAGACGGAGTGACTGATGTTGACTGGGTGGAAAGTGAGGATGTGAGGGAAGTATGGAGGACAAGAGTTTATCAGCGATTGGTATTGAGAACGCGGCCGAGGTGTATCGAAATCTCAGCCCTTCTGATTTGATCAAACGCAGCCTGGAAAGTGGTGAAGGAGTTTTAGCTGATTCGGGCGCTCTGCGGGTGACCACTGGCAAAAACACGGGAAGATCACCCCACGACAAATTCATCGTGGATGAGCCTGAAATTTCAGATCAGATCTGGTGGGGGAAAATTAATCGCCCCTTCAAGCCGGAAGATTTCGAACGTCTCCATCAAAAAGCGGTGTCCCACGTGCGCAACCGGCCCCTCTATATTTTTGACGGATTTGCTGGAACAGACCCCGAATATCGACTGGCAATCCGGGTCGTAAACGAGGTGCCCTGGCACAATCTCTTTGCACACCAATTGTTTGTTCGCCCCACCGAGGAGGAACTGAGGGAGCATCGTCCTGAGTTTACGGTCCTTTCCGTGCCCAACTGCAAGGCCAACCCGGAGGAGGATGGCACCAACTCGGATGTTTTTATCCTGGTGAGTTTGACCCGCAAGTTAATCCTGATCGGGGGGAGCCACTATGCGGGTGAGATCAAGAAGTCGATTTTCACGGTTATGAATTACTTGATGCCGCCCCGGGATGTCCTTCCCATGCACTGTTCGGCCAATATCGGCGAGCAGGGAGACGTGGCGTTATTTTTCGGTCTCTCCGGAACCGGCAAGACGACCCTTTCGGCTGACCCCAAGCGTCGCTTGATCGGAGATGATGAGCACGGTTGGTCAGACTCCGGAGTCTTTAATTTTGAAGGGGGCTGCTACGCCAAGTGCATCAAGCTTTCCCCAGAGATGGAACCCCAGATCTGGGAAGCGATTCGCTTTGGCTCGGTGATTGAAAATGTCACTTTTCAAGGGGATACGCTGAAGGTGGACTACGACAGCTCTGAGATCACAGAGAATACGCGAGTGGCCTACCCGGTTGAGTTCATTCCTGGCGCTGTCATTCCGGGAGTTGGAGGGCATCCAAAGACAGTGATTTTCTTAACTGCTGATGCCTTCGGTGTCCTGCCTCCGATTTCCAGGCTCACCAGAGAGCAGGCAATGTACCACTTCATTTCTGGGTACACTTCCAAAGTGGCGGGTACAGAGAAAGGGATTACCGAGCCTCAGACAACTTTCTCGCCCTGTTTCGGGGCTCCTTTTCTTCCCCTGCAGCCAAACCGTTATGCTGAGATGCTGGGCCAGCGGGTGGAAAGGCACCAGGCCAACGTCTATCTGGTGAACACAGGCTGGACTGGGGGTCCTTACGGCGAAGGACACCGCATGAAACTCCATTACACCCGCTCCATGGTGACTGCGGCGCTCAACGGTGAGCTGGAAAAAGTCGATTTTCAACCCCATCCGGTTTTTCAGGTGGAGATCCCCACAACTTGTCCGGAGATTCCTTCCGAAATCCTGGATCCCAAGAACACATGGAAGGACAAGGACGCATACGACAGAACTGCCCAGGAATTGGCCAGGCGCTTTGCTGAGAATGCCGAGGGTTTCTCAGAGGTTGCACCTGAGATTCTCAGCGCCGGCCCCCGAGGGTGAAGGGCTGACCCCCCACTGTGCACTATGATGCAAGAAGCGGTGATTGTGGCGGCGGGCCGGAGTCCCGTCGGCAAGGCCTCCAAGGGAACACTTCGGCATACCCGCCCGGACGATGTGGCTGCCCAGATGATCAGGGGAATCCTGGAACGAGCCAAGCCCCTGGCTGATGATGATGTAGAGGATGTGATTCTGGGATGCGCCATGCCGGAAGCCGAACAGGGGATGAACGTGGCCCGCATCGCTTCGCTTCGTGCTGGACTTCCCGATCACGTCAGTGCCATGACCATCAATCGGTTCTGTGCTTCGGGTCTTCAAGCC
>JAPUKI010000117.1 GCA_027295745.1 Acidobacteriota bacterium | reverse complement strand
ATCCTGGAGAAAATCAGGGGGGCATGGGAGAGGTCTACCGTGCCGAGGATACCAAGCTGAAGCGCGAAGTCGCCATCAAGGTTCTGCCCCAGCCATTCACCCAGGATCCCCAGCGACTGGCCCGCTTTGAGCGGGAGGCTCAAGTGCTGGCCTCACTTAACCACCCCAACATTGCCGCCATCCACAGCTTCGAGCACGCAGATGAGATCCATTTCCTGGTGCTGGAGTTGGTCCCAGGCGACACCCTGACCGAGCGGCTTGCCGAAGGTCCACTCCCAGTCGAGGAAGCCCTGGAAGTCTGCCGCCAGATCGCCCAGGGAGCGGAGGCGGCTCACGAGAAAGGCGGCATCCACCGCGACCTGAAGCCGGCCAATGTGAAGATCACACCCCAGGGGAAGGTCAAGATCCTCGACTTTGGCCTGGCCAAGGCCTTTGAAAGCGAGACTCCGCTGACTGACATCTCCCAATCGCCAACCCTGACAGAGGAAATGACCAAGGCGGGAGCGCTTCTGGGCAGGGCGGCCTACATGAGTCCGGAGCAGGCCAAGGGACAGTCGGTAGACAAGCGCGCCGACATCTGGACCTTTGGGTGTTTGCTGTATGAGTGCCTTACAGCCAAACGGGTTTTTCCCGGCGAAACGATCGCCGAAACCCTGGCAGCCGTTCTCAAGAGCAATCCTACGTTTAGTGCCAAGAGGCCGCAGCTTCTCTTTGAAGGGTCATACCAAAGGGAAACGGGTGCCGGCCATCCCCGCTACGGCGTTTCACCTGATGGCCAGAAGTTCGTGCTGGTCAAAGTGGGCGAACAGGCGGCTCCCACCCAAATCAATGTGGTCCTCAACTGGTTCGAAGAACTCAAGGAGCTGGTGCCGGTAAACCCCTGACAGCTGACACCTGACATGTGGGATTCGGAGTATCTCTCTCGTACCGCCGTGTGACTCTCACTGATTTTCATGACGACAGCTCCTTCACCCTGTCCTTAAGATCCTCTTGGTCGACTGTCGAGTTCCCCGAAACACATCACAGACATACAAAATCCATTTCTGACATGATAGGATGATCAGTCGTTCGAAATCTGATGGGAAACGGAGTTGAGTTGGAAGGAGAAGATTGAAGAGAGTCGAGTTCCTGAAGCAATTCGTGCGCTACCCTACCCTCACCTGTGCTATCGCAGAGAGTTGTACGGAACTCGCAGACTTGATCACCGATACTGCGGAGCTGTCACAGGCTTCTATGGTCGTCGAGTTCGGATCGGGTACGGGCGTGTTTACAGAGAAAATCCTGGAAAAGATTTCTGGGAATACCCAGGCATTTTCACTGGAAATCAATGAAGATTTCGTCAAGGAAACCAGAAGACGTTGTCCAGAAGCTATTGTCTATTTTGATTCGGCTGTGAATGTGGCTCCTTACCTCAAGGAGGCCGGTGTTGAGAAATGTGATCGGATTATCAGCGGATTACCCTGGGCTTCTTTTCCCGAGAAAATACAGGACAAAATACTGGATACTGTTGCAGATATCCTGGAACCAGGAGGAAAGTTTCTCACCTTTGCCTACGTCCACGGACTCTGTCTCCCTGCCGGGAGGAGGTTCAGGAAGAACTTGTTCTCCAGGTTTCAAAGAGTCTTAGCCACCCGAATTATCTGGCAGAACCTGCCTCCAGCCTTCGTGTATTGTGCGGAGAAGTAGTGGGACCGCTGACCACTGACCGCTGACCCCGCCGGCCTTCGGCCAGCGGAAATCCCAAATGCGAAATCCCAAATCCCAAACAAATTCCAAATTCAAAATTCAAAATTCGGAGTCCGGAACTTGAAACTTGAAACCTGGAACGCGCGCGAAGCGCGCTCCGAGCGAAGCGCCCTCCCTGGCTCGCTTCGTCTTGACAAAGTTGGGCCGTCTGACTAGCATTCCAGCCCATATCCAGGAAAAAGCTTTGAGAAAAAATAGGCTCAGTGTCTGCTTGTGTGTGTCTCTCCTGGCACTGGGTCTCAGCAGCTGCGGGCCTGCTTCCGGGCCTTCATCTCAGATCCCATCTGTGGTCATTGCCCAGGCCAGTCATTCTCCGAGCTACGCTTCTATCTATATTGCTGAGAGAAAGGGCTTCTTTGTAGAGGAAGACTTGCAAGTGGAGTTCCTGAGGGGAGGCGGCGGGTCCAAGGCAGTGACCATTTTACTTTCGGGTGATGCTCAGTTCGCACTGAAGACAGCTGAGATAGTGCCTGTCGTTCAGGAAAAGGGCATCGATCTACTCACGGTCCAAGTCATCACGGTGGGACTTCCATTTCAACTGATTATCCGCAGCGATGTGGCACAAACACTTCGGCTCAACCCCAACCTTACTGTAAAGGAACGCCTGGAGAGAGTGCGTGGGCTCACCTTTGCCACCACCAGCAGGGGAGGTGCATCCGCAATCTACACCCATTACCTGCTCCACACCCACGGTTTTGAACCTCAAGCACATTTGGATAACGTGTACATGGGCAGTCCGCAAGCACGAAAGCTTGCCTTTCAAACAGGAGAGGCACAGCTCACCACGGGCGGCGCAGAAAACAAATCCTTTTTAGATTCCCAGCTAGCGATGGTGCTGGTGGATCTGCTCACGGAGTTCCCGGCCATTCGGGATCTGCCGGTTCACGCTCTGCACACCCGCAAGCAGTATGCTCGTGAGTTCCCTGACACCGTTCGCAAGGTTATCCGTGCCCTTAGACGAGCCAACCAGTACATAGGAGATCACCCCGACGAGACTCTACTAATTCTGCAGGATGTGTTCGCACAGCAGCTGGAACCGGATCAGGTCGCCGCTCTTTTCGAAACTCAGGTCCTCCCTGTCCTGCCTCAGAAGCATGCCATGACTCAGCAGCAGTGGGACCGCCTGGTCGAGGTCGCCATGACCGTGGGACTCCTCCATAACCCCTTGGATACGTCAGAAGGCATCATGTGGACCAATGAGTTCCTCGACGAATAAGTCCAGCCAGGGATCAAGCGAAGGATCCTCAGTAAAGCCAGGCGACAGGGCTTCCATTATCCAGCTGCAGAAGGTTTCGAAATCGTTCCCGGGTCGTGGGGCCGCCGTCGAGGTCCTACGCAACGTGAGCCTGTCTGTGGATGAAAACACTTTTGTCAGTATTGTCGGTCCCTCCGGCTGCGGCAAAACCACCCTTTTGAATCTGGTGGCCGGCTTTCTGGCCCCCAGCCAAGGCTCAATCCATGTTCGAGGCACTCTGGTGCACGGAATCAATAGTGACCTGGGACTGGGCTACATTACCCAGGACAACAGGTTGTTTCCCTGGCTCACTCTGGCTGGAAACGTCGAGTTTCCTCTGCGTGCCCGCCGTGTACCCAAAGAGAACCGCCGGGACAAGGTGGCGAACTTACTGGAGATGGTCGGCTTAAAAGGTTTCGAGGAGCATTACCCTTATGAGCTCTCCGGGGGGATGCAAAAGAGAACGGCTCTGGCCCAAGCCTTGAGCTATGACCCGGATGTCCTGCTGATGGATGAGCCGTTCGGCTCACTGGACGCTCAAACCCGCATGCTGCTGCAGCAGGAACTGCTGAAGATCTGGAAGCGGACTGGCAAGACGATCCTCTTTGTGACGCATGACATCGTAGAGGCGCTGGCGCTGTCCGACAGGGTAGTGGTCATGTCTCGCCGGCCCGGCAGCATAAAGGGGCAGCTCGAGGTCAACCTGTCCCGTCCCCGCGACGTCTTTCATATCCATGATCACGACGGATATGGGGATTGCTATAGGGCGCTGTGGCACCTTCTGCGGTCCGAGCTACCCGAACACTGACAAGGCAATACGGTTTTTTAAGGACATGGGATATTTCAGGGTTTTGTTACTTCGTATCATCCTGCTTGGCGCGGTGCTGATCCTGTGGGAGTGGGTCTCGGGCCGATGGCTGGAGGCCTGGGTGATCAGTAGTCCGAGCGAGATTACCCTGAGGTTGAACGACTTGTTCTACAGCGGAGAAATCTGGCCCCACTTGAACGCCACCCTGATCAGCCTGGCCATCGGTTTTCCACTCGGTGTGATCAGTGGGATTGCGGTCGGCTTCCTGTTGGGTCGCTATCGTGAGCTGGCCAACCTGCTGGAACCGTTCATCTTTGGAATACACGGAATCCCTAAAGTGGTTTTGGCCCCATTCTTCATTCTCTGGCTGGGGATCGGACTCAGTTCGAAGGTTGCCCTTGTCATCCTCTTGAGTTTCTTCCACAACTTTTTCAACACTTACTCCGGTCTGCGCCAATTGGATGATGACTTGATCAAATATGGCCGGTTGATGGGTGCCAAAGGCGGGATGATTGTGTACGGCATATTACTACCTGCCATCTCGCCCCACCTCATGACCGGCATTCGGACCAGTATGCCGCTCGCCTTCATTGGGGTCGCCGTGGGAGAATTCATTGCAGCCCGTGCCGGGCTGGGGCTGTATATCCGTGAAGCGGTCAGTTTATTTGACACAACCAGTGCCTTTGCCGGTGTGACCGTGTTCTTCGTTTTGATTGTACTCACGAACAGCCTGCTGGCTCGGCTAGAACGGCGTGTGCTCAGGTGGCTTCCCCAACGGGAGGTTGTCGAATCCAGCGCAGGTAGGGCATAATCACCCCAGAGACCTGAAGAGAACACTGACAACTGACAACTGAGCCTCTCACATTCCAGGAGTCGAAGCCATGGAAGCCCGTCATGTGATCCGCCTACATGGAGAGCGTTATTTACGACGCCTTCCCAGCATAGTCGCCTATGAAGAAGGGATCTTTCCTTCCCAAGGGCTGGACGTGGTGTGGATAGAGCCCGACCCGGTCCGTCAGGCATTTGAGTCAGTGGATATCCAACATCGGATTAAGGAATCGCTTCTCGAACAGCAAGAGCTCGACATCTACAAAGTGTGTCAGTGGGGTGGAATTAAGCGTTCGATCGAGGGGCATCAAGCTGGCATCTTTGCCGTCGGCAAGCCCGATGGAAGCAACACGCACGCAGTCTTCGCACAAGCAGGATCGGACCTTCAAGGTTGGGAAGATCTGGCAGATCGCCCCATTGGGATCAATGCCCATGCGGGTTCCTTTTACGGGGTCCGCGAAATACTCCAACGGCACTTGCCGTCCGAGCGTATCCAGACAGTCCATGTCGGGACTCCGCTGCGCCGTCTACGAGCCCTTCTGGCGGGAGAGATAGAGGTGGCCGAACTCATGGATCTGCTCATCCCCCTGGCTGAAATAAAAGGATTGGTGCGGGTTTTGGAGGAAGCGGATCCACGCCCTGGTGTTTTTGTGGCCAATCGAAACACGCCGGTTCCGGCCTTACAGGCCTTCATTCGGGCTTGGAACCAGGCCGTTGACATCATCAACCATCAGCCGGAGAAGTACCAACAGAAAGCTATTCGAAAATTTTTAGAAAAGTTGCCCCCGGAACTGCAGGTTCCCGAGCAGGATTTGATCGACAAAATCCAGTTCCCTCGCTTCGCTCACATTCGTCGCTACAGCCGGGAGGAGTTTTGGGACACCTATTCCTGGATGGTCTCAAACGATCTCATTCAAGCAGGCAGTGAATACGAAGACGCGGTGATTGCAGGGCTGACAGCTGACACCTGACAGCTGGCAACTGACAGAGGACCGCTGGACCGCAGGCTAAAGCCTGCGGCTCTGATCGGAGTCAGCGAGTATCAGTCAGAGCCGTGGGCTTCAGGCAAGCCTGTTTAGCCCACGGGCCCTGGAACTTGATCCCTGGGACCTTTAGGTCCTGCCGGGCGATGAGTGGCTAAAGAGCTGTTGGATCTCTGGCGCCGAATTGGGTCTCGAGGAAAGTGAGATGATCACGTAGGCCATCAGGGAGAGAAACATGGCCGGGAAGACCTGGTGCACTGCGGCAGCGAAAGGAAGATATTTCCAGAGAAGAAGGGTGGTGAGTCCCAAGAAGAAAGAAGTCATCACCGCTGCCCCATTCCCTCGGGACCAGTGCAGCCCCAGGACAATGGCCGGGAAGAAACAAGCGGCGTACACGCTGCCAGAGAAAGCCGTCAGCGTTACGATCCCGCCTGGTGGATCCAGTGCGACCAGGGCGGTGATCAAGGCAAGGAGCACCACATAGAAACGAGTGGCACGCACTGAGGCTGCCTCTGACAAGGGCTGTCGCCACAAGCTCACGACGTCCCTCTCGCAGGTCGAGGCTGTGACGAGCAGCACGCTGTCCAGGGACGACAGGGCTGCGGCCAGCATCGCCACCAGCAAGAAGGCACCGACGACCGGATGAAAGATATCCCCCCCGCTTATCAGAGCGGGGACAATCCGGTCGGTGTCCTCTATTCCGTCGGGGAAAATAATACGAGTGTAAAGGCCGATCGGTACCAGAAGAGAATAGACAAAAAGGAAGGCGAGGGTGGAAATCCACATTCCCCGTCGGGTCGCCTTGCGGTCTTTGAGTGCATAGAATCGAGACAGTTGCCGAGGTTCAACGATGAACTTCATGGTTCCAGCCACAAGGATCCCGAAAAGGACGGGAAAGGGCATGGCGGCATTCCAGGAGAAAAGCCCGGCCGTTTCAGGTTGGCCGCTCAGGAGGCTCAGCGAGCCCATTCCTCCGGCGGCCTGAATGGTTCCCCTGAAGAGCAAAGCAGCGGCGAACACCATGAGAATTCCCTGGACCACGTCCGTTCTGACCACAGAAATGAAACCTCCCACGGATGTGTAAATCACCACGATCAGAAAAACCACTACTATGGCGAATCCATAGGGAATGTCGAGAAACACTTCTAGAAGATTACCGATGCCCTTGAAGATGGCGGTCATGTAAAGAAGGCTGGCAAAGAGGATGATGATGGCCGCCAGAAAACGCGCCCCGTTGCTCCCGAAACGGATTCCGATAAAGTCTGGAATCGTGACGGAATTCAGCGAGGCAGTGAACTCCCGCAGTCTGGGCGCGATCCACAGCCAGGCGATCAGAGAAAACACAACCGCACAAGGAGCCAGAAGCAGCCAGGGCAGCCCATAGGTATAAGCCTGTCCGGAAAAACCAACGAAGCTGTTGGTGCTGGAATAGGTGGCGAAAAATGAGAGGCCGATAGCAGCACCCCCCATCGATCGTCCGCCCACGTAATAGTCCACCAACCCTCGTGTCCGACGCTTCCCCACCCAGGCATGGTGGGCCATTAAGCCGATAAATGCCGCCAGGAAAAGAAGAACGAGCCAGTGGCTACCAATCCAGGTCACCTTACCAGCTCACTGGGTATCGGGTCAGGGGCGCTGTAATTGCGAGGGACAAACTCTTCTATGGAAACGGTGTACTCATCGCTCTCAGCGTTGTAGCGAGTGCAGGACTGGGTAGGATAGTATCCACTGACTCCCACCGCCGCCGGCGACTTAATGGGGAAGCACTGATTGGGTTGGCTCAGAATGTAGGCGAGGGTCAGCATCTCCTCGTGGAAGATAATTTTGGCATCATACACGCCATAGATCCAAGATCGTGTAAACGGTTCGCCCTGGAATTCGGGGCCAGTCAGATCGATCAGGTGATTCCCCATGGCCGGAACGACAGCATCCACGTTCTGAAAGTCGGGATGGATGTAATTGGGGGGAAGCGGCTTTGTAGCCAACTCGAACTGGTCACAACGGGCAAATTCGGGTCCGCAGGGTCCTGGTTCCAGAGCGAAGATATTCTCGATCGGTTCCATATAAAAATGCACGTCGAAGTGCGGGCTGTCGTACACCCCGGGAGGAATATGGCCCTGCGGGGTCCAGTTGAGCAAGGCCCATTTAAAGGGGATGTCCGAACGCCTAGACACCCTGCTCGGCAGTGGGATCACCCTCTCGTGTCCTACGATGCACTCAGTGTCTGGATCCACGACACCATCCTCGTTGCGGTCAAAACAGTGATGAAAATCGGATCCACTGGGCAGGCCATCGAAAGCGTCTGCCGAGAAGGTCAGACCGATTGCCAGCGGCTTCCCGCTCCCGTCAAACTTAACGTAGCTGGACACCTTTCCGTTGCCTAGCTCGGACATGGCACCGAACTGGGTCTCAGTGATCTCAAAGACCTGAGCTTCAGAGCAGCCGCTGAGTGCCATTACGACACCACCCAGGAGCACGACCCATCCTAGCCCTTTTAGTCTCGTCATTATCGTCCACCTCAAAAAGCCTGATTTGCGGTCTCGTCCAGGTGCCTGTTCATCACACACTGCGATTTAGTAATCAGCACACCGCTGCTCATATTAAGATTCGGGAAGTTAAAAGGCAATGGCAGGCTTTACTGCCCGTAGGGAACGATCCAGAAATCAACTAACTGTTCAGAAAAGCGGTTCTGCAGGTTCACCGCCACCTCTCTCGCTTCCTCTGAAGTGCCGAAGGGACCAACGCGCACTCGATAGTAACGACCTGCTTCCGGAACATTGGCCTCAACCACATAGGCTGAATAACCGCTGCCTTGCAACATGGCCCTTAACCCTTCAGCTTGTGGGTTGGTTCGGAAGGCGGCCAGCTGCACAGCAAAACGCACAGCCTGAATGCTGGGAGAAACAAACTGCTTTGTGGGTGGTAGCTCTCCAGGCTCTGAAGGAAGCCCGATGTCGGACGGACGAAGGTCAGCACTTTGAACTGGTTCCACGGGAGCAGGCTGGCTGCTTGGTTCACTGGTCTGGGGCCCCTGGGGTTCAGCTGGAGTCTCCCCCTCTACTCTCCTGGTGAGTCCCGCTTTTTTCATGGTAAGGTTCAACACCACTTCTCTTGCACTCCTGAGAGGTGTACCTCTGAACACGGTGGTGAGCCCCTCCCTGGAAGATTCTACCAGGTAACTTCCCAGTGGCAGGCTGGTCGCAAAGTACTTTCCTGCATCGTCTGTAAGTACTGACCAGTTTCTTCCCGTATCGAGATGTCTTACGGTAACCTTCACCTTGCCCAGGGGCGTCCCGCCCTCATCGGTAACCGTTCCTGAGATGGTTGCGACCGTGAACTGAGCCCAAACCAAAGTGGGCGCACACAACACAAAAATCAGTCCTTGCTTGAACATAATCTTCCCCTTAACCACCTATATACGTGAAAAGGGTGACTTTATAGCCCTCCCACAGCCCATTTAAGAGGCAAAGTGACTCTTGAGTGCGGCCAATAAGGCTCTGTAGATCGGATCACAGAATTCCTGAACTCCACCCTCGCTGGACTCCCAACTGGATGTCCACAGGACAAAAGTGGAGTCATCGTCCGTGACCGCAAAGGCGCGGACCTCCCCGATATAGCCCTTGACCTTGTCTTTGGAGACCGCCTCAGGACCGTCATCGATGCTGTATCGCTGGAGGCGCGCTTCATCGTCGAGCTCCCGCAGGGTCTCGT
>JAPUKI010000116.1 GCA_027295745.1 Acidobacteriota bacterium | reverse complement strand
ATGCGGTTCGCGACATTGAGCGGCGCATCCAGCTTGCCGAGGAACAGTCCTCCCGAGAGATGCCGGAGATGGAGCGGCCCGCGTGCAAGCCCTCAACGGTTGAAGCGCATGCCAAGTTGATGTTTGACTTGATGGCTCTCGCCTTTCAAGCTGACCTGACTCGCGTGATCACCTTCATGTGGGGCAGCGAACAGAACGAGGGGGACTACCGCGAGATCGGGGTTGCCGATGGGCACCACGCCTCCTCTCACCACGCGGGCCAGGCCTATATGATCGAGAACTGCATCAAGATTGACCTGTTTCATACCCGCCTGTTCTCCTATTTTCTGGACAGGCTGCGCTCCACGCCTGACGGTGATGGCTCGCTGCTGGACCATTCCATAATCGTTTACGGAAGTGGCCTGAGTGATGGCATGGGCCACATCCACCACGACGTTCCCACACTGCTGGTGGGTGGGGGAGGAGGCAAGCTCAAGGGAGGGAGTCATATCCGATATCCCCGTCTACCCTTGTCGAATCTACACTTGAAGATTCTGGACATGCACGGGTTGCCTGTCGAGGACTTTCTAGACAACAGGTACAGCGATGCCACCGGAACGTTGGATCTCCAGTCCATATAGATGCAAGGAGAGAACCTCCTGAGCCGTAAGTGAGGACTGATTGAATAAAACGAGGTGGATTATGAACATCCGGGCTAGAGGGTTGCTCCTAGGGTGGATGCTGTCGCTGCTGTGGGTCGCCAGCGTTACCGCCAGCAGTGAAGCGCTGCTGGTAGATGCCGCCAGGGAAGGAGACCGGGAAACGGTGCGTTCCCTGCTCGAGGAGCCGGCCGATGTGAATGCCGCTCAGGCAGATGGTGCCACGGCGCTGGCCTGGGCAGTCCACCGCGACGATCTGGAGATGGTGGAACTTCTGATTGATGCCGGCGCCAACGTGAATGCGGCCAACGTCTACGGCGTCACTCCTCTCTTACTGGCCTGTACCAACCGGGGTGCTCTCATCATTGAGAGGCTCCTGAAGGCTGGGGCGGATCCCAGCTTCGCCCAGGAAACAGGAGAGACTCCCCTCATGAGGTGCGCGAGCAAAGGTAGCAGGGAGGGGTCGAGATCGCTGCTGGCCCAGGGAGCGGAGGTGAATGCAAGAACAACGGAGAGGGGACAGACAGCTCTGATGTGGGCGGCGGCAGAAGGTTATCCGGCCATCGTCGGGATGCTTCTGGAGCAGGGAGCCAACCTGCATGTCAGGTCAAACAGACTGGCTCTTTACACGCCCAGAGTTCCGGATCCCGCCGAGTACAGTCCGCAAGGTGAGCCCGTGCATCAGGGCTTCAGAGAGACGGTCTATTTCCCCGAGTTCAAGGGCGGCTTCACAGCGCTAATGTTTGCTGCCCAGGGGGGCGATGCAGAGTCTGCCCGGATTTTACTGGCGGCGGGAGCGGAGGTGGATGAGGGGACCCCGGAAGAGGGCACTCCCTTGGTGCTGGCCAGCTCCAATGGCCGCGAGAAGGTGGCCCTTTTGCTCCTGGAAGCAGGGGCGGACCCGAACGCAACAGACTGTTATGGAATGACCGCTCTGCACTGGGCTTTGCAGGAGGGAGTCGTAGCCATGTCAGGGGGACACACGGCAACCGACCCCTACTGGGTGCATCCCAACATGACGGAATTGGTGAAGGGACTTCTGGCCCACGGGGCCAATCCGAATGTTCGAATCGCCAAGGATTTCATGCCTTATCACGTCCATCGTTTCGCCCGCGGCGCCCAGCAGGAGCCACCCCAAGTGAGTCAAGCCGGGGCGACCCCGTTCCTCATGGCAGCTGCAGGTGGTGATAGCGCCGCCATGCGAACCCTGGTGGAAGGGGGAGGCGATCCCAAAATTGCGACTTTCGATGGTACGACACCTCTGATGGTGGCGGCCGGGCTGGGTGTTAACCTGGGGATGAGGGGCGCCTCTGCGGCTACCGAGGAGATCAGGATGAAGGCCCTGGAAGCCGTCCAACTGGCCTGGAATGTGGGGGGCGATGTCAATGCGATCGGCCCCGACGGCCGGAGGCCTGTGCACGGTGCAGCACTCTACGGCTTGACGGAGGTGATTCAGCTTTTGGCGGAAAAGGGTGCCGACCTGGATGCCCAGGATAGGTGGGGACAGACGGCCATGAGCATTGCTTTGGCCGATCCCGACGGCCTGGTGTGGCGGCACCTCCCCAATAAAGGCCAGGACAGTACCTTCCGCCGCAGGCGGAGAAAGGACGAGAAAACGGTCGAGCTCCTTCTCAGGCTGGGAGCGGCCCCCTATATCCGTACGTATAGGGATCTGAAGGGTTTTTGAAGGGTTCCGTCCCCAGTTCTCTACACCATTTCCACAGCCCAAGATAGCAGCCCGAGATAGGGACAAAAGTCTTTTCCTATCCCCTCTGAGGTACAATTGAAGAGAGGCGGGAAGAGGGGACTGTCTCCTTTTCTTACTGTGCCCCAAGGGAAGGTTGTTGGTGGCTGAACCAGAGCTGGCAGCGGAGATTGTGATCCAAACCGAAGATCTGCGTCGGGAGTTTGGAGAGACCGTTGCCGTAAAAGATGTGAACCTCGTGGTTGAGCAAGGAGCGGTCTTTGCACTGGTGGGTCCCAACGGAGCAGGCAAGACCACTTTACTGAAGATGATCTCCGGCCTGCTGGCCCCAACCAGCGGCACTGTCTGGGTGAGTGGACTGGATGTGCGGCGCGAGCCCCGTGTGGTGCAGCAGCTTCTGGGTTTCTTACCCGATTTCTTTGGTCTTTATGAGGACCTGAAAGTCTGGGAATACCTGGACTACTTCTACCGAGCCTACCGACTACCAGCCGACCGGCGAGCGGGTAGAGTCGACGAAGTCCTGGACCTGGTGAAGCTATCGGACAAGCGAGGGGCCGAGGTCAAGACTCTCTCCCGCGGAATGCGTCAGCGTCTGGGCATTGCACGGACTCTCATTCATGATCCTCCGCTGCTGCTTCTGGATGAGCCGGCCTCGGGCTTGGATCCGGAATCGCGCCACCATCTACAGCTGCTGTTCTCAGAGTTAGCTCGAGACGGCAAGACGTTACTCGTTTCCTCGCATATTCTTTCAGAACTCGAAGATTACTGTTCCCATGTCGCCATCCTACAAGAGGGACGCCTCGTCGCTTCCGGTCGAACGGAAGAAGTGCGACAAAAAATGGGTAAAGGCAAGACCATCCGCTTAAGCACCCTGGGGGATGAAGAGAAGGTGGAGCAGGTTCTGGGTTCTCTACCGATGGTGGAAGGTCACACTCGCGACGGCCAGGACTATATCTTCCCCTTTCGGGGAGATGAAGCCGCTCTAGCCCACGTTCTGGAGCAGTTGGTGGGAGCGGGGATAGCTGTCTCGTTCTTTGGTGAAGAAAGACGAACGCTGGAAGAGACTTATCTGATGCTCACCAAAAAGGAAGAGGGTGAATGAGTAACTTCTTTTCATCGCCCGAGATCATTCGCTACCTACGCAGTGAAGCCAGGCGAGGTAGGCTTGTGACGGGGCTGGTCACCGCCAATCTGATCGCCTTCGCCATTTATCTCATGGCAACACAGTCAGAAGACTTGGGCGAAACATTGGTCACAGTTCTTTTTATGGTGCAAGGGGTTCTTCTCCTGGTTTATGGCACAGTGCGAACCACTGCCAGTGTCCTGGCGGAACGCACGGAAAGAACTTGGGACTTCCAGCGTCTGACACCGCTCTCTTCCTGGGAGCTGACCTGGGGGAAGTTGATTGGGGCACCGGTCTTTCCCTATTTCCTCTTGCTCTCACTTGTGCCTTGGGTGGTTTTGGGACTCGCACTTTCAGCTGCTGTGACCTGGGGGGAGCTGTTGGTGTCCTATCTCAAGCTGCTTGGAATTGGGTTCGCAGTCCTCTCTCTGGGATTGCTCTTCTCTGCCTACCATGACCGGGACTCCAGAACCCATGCCACCACCGCAGGCGGGGCCATCTTGGGATTTTTTGGGTTCCAGTACCTCACCATGCTTGATGGGACCTCTCCCATGATTTCCTTTTATGGGTGGCAAATTTCCCTTGAGCTCTTTGCTCCTGCCAGTGCAGCAGCGTTTGGGCTCTGGTTCCTGGCTGGAGCCAAATGGCGGATCGGGGAGGATTTGCAGGAACCAGATTATTTTTGGCGATTTCCGGCATTCCTCCTTTTTACTTACCTGTATCTCCTGGGCTTGATTCAGGAACCCGCCTGGAACGGCGGCCACTACGTACTGCTTCTCGGTCTTCCCCTGATTGCGGTTTACGGTGCCGCCTTGGGATCTCCTTTTGGGCCCCATGAACTCAGAAGGTGGTCCCTTTGCCAATCTGTCCCCGATAAGCTCAATCAAAGCCCCTCCTGGGCCAAGGGCCTGGCCGCCCTTTTCGGGCTGGCCCTGCTGTCCTTTTTTCTAGGTTCTCCTTCAGAACCCGCCAGTAGCTGGTTCCTGATTCTCCTTCCAGCCTTCGCCGCCCGTGACCTGGCTTTCGTGCAGTGGTGCAAACTGGGGCAATTACGGCGTCCGGAAGTTGTAGCTGTTGTCTATCTGACCCTGGCCTATGCGCTGCCGTCTCTGGTGCTGGTCTCGTTTGAGGTCGAGAACGGTTTCTTTTTCTTTGCTCCGGTTCCCCAGGCTGACACCACTCTCTTCTTGACGGTGCTGCCCGGCCTGGGGCAAGCAGCTGTCATGACGTTTCTCCTGAGGGCAAGAATCCGCAAGCTGGTGGAACCTGCCCTTGAGGGACCGAGATAAGGGATGTCTCTGGAGAGGGTTATAGTAGAAGAGTGATGTTGAACGAAGCTCTTTTAGTCGTATTGCTGGCTGTGCTTGCTGTTTCCTTTATTTACTTCATTTGGAAGCGGATCAACCCACCTGCCAGTTTGGAGACCCAGAAAAGGGCGGAAGTTGAGCCACCTATACATACCAGGCCGATTGCGGGAAGTCCTAAGGTCGTGATTGCCTATGACATCGATCTTCGTGAAGAAGCAGCATGGGCCAGAGAAAAAACGATGACCCTGCGAAATTCTGGTGGACCTGCTTTCAAGGTGCAGATTCAGACTATTCAATACAAAAACTTTGCAGCAAGGTTCCCTGTCATGTCTGAACTCAACAAGGGGGAGAACAAGTCAGCCCAGGCCGAAGTTTACCAGGATGGAAAGATAGCAGGATTGCTACGGCACGACTTTGTGCGTATTCTGGAAGCCATCGTTCAGGACAGTGAGCGTAAGGAACATATCTCTTTGGAAGCTCGCGTCTTATACGAAGATGGGGAGGGAACGAGCTTTTGTTCCTTACACGACATCGAGTATGGCCCGGGAGCTAAGAAAGTAACAACAGTCTTGAAATGGAACGGAAGGGAGGAGGACTTGAAATGAGAGTACCCGGGTGGGTGAGGAGGGTCTGCCGGGCTGGGCTCCTGCTCTGGTGTGTATGTGGCACCCTGATGGCAGGGGAGCTGGCGGCGGCCGAGACTCGACCGCCGGCGCTCGAACCCACCCTCCACGCCCGAGCGATGGATCGGGCCAGTCACTTACCTCGGCTCCGGAGCCTGCTGGTCTCGATCGACGGAGTGCTGGTCGAAGAGCGGTACTTCCACGGCACACGATCCTCGGACTGGGCCAATCTGAAGTCGGCCTCCAAGAGTGTCATCTCGATGCTGGTGGGGATTGCCCTCGATCAAGGGTACCTCGAGAGCGTGCGGGACCCGATCGGAAAATACTTCCCCGAGTACCTGGGCGGCACGGATGATCCTGCCAGGAATGCCATCACCATCGAAGACCTGTTGACGATGCGTTCGGGGCTCCAGAGCACCAGCAACCGGAACTATGGAAGGTGGGTGCAGAGCAGCAACTGGGTGCGTCACGTGCTCACGCGTCCCATGGTTGCTGTTCCCGGCGGTCGCATGATCTACAGCACGGGAAGCTCGCACCTCCTGTCGGCGATACTGACCAAGGCCACCGGAATGAGCACCTTCGACTTCGCTCGTCGCTACCTGGCCGAACCGCTCGGCATCTCGATCCGCCCCTGGATGCGCGACCCACAGGGTATCTACTTCGGTGGTAACGAGATGTACCTGACGCCGCGAGCCATGCTCGAGATCGGCGAGCTCTACCTCAGCCACGGTCAAGTGGGTGAAGAGCAGGTTGTGTCCGAGAGGTGGATCCAGCTGTCCCTTGTACCGCGCACCCAGTCCCGCAGGAGCCGGCGCGAGTACGGTTACGGCTGGTGGATGCGGAGTCTGGCCGGGCACAGGGTCTATTACGCCTGGGGCTACGGAGGTCAGTTCATCTTCGTGGTGCCCGATCTCAGCTTGGTCGTCGTCACAACCTCCTCACCGTTGCCGGGACGGGGACGAGGGGAGCACCTGCGGGCCGTCTACGATTTAATGGAGCACGATCTCCTACCCGCGGCGGACACCGATGCGGTGCCATTGCGGCGCCCTGACACCACCCGCGGCCGATAGCGGTTCACACTACTGTGCGAGACCCTGTGAAACCTTGCTGCTGTAATACTGCCAGGGCCTGGAGGGATTGGCCGGCTGAAGTCTGCTTGACTCCTCCGCAGTGAAGGGGACCGGCTTTCCAACAGTTGTGGCAAGGAGTTGAAGCTTAGCGGCCCTCTCCAGGAAGATTGCCCGTATGGTTGTCAGTTCAACGGTGGGGCCAACGATCACAGCTCCGTGCATCCTTAACAGCAGTGCATTGTCGGTACCCAGGAACTCGGCCACCTGTTCCCCCAGCTCACTCGTAATAATGGTCCCGATTCTGTCCCAGGTTTTGGCCGGGCCAAGGTATTGTACCGCCTGGTTCATGGCAGGTTGAAAGGGGATGTCGGCGACGGTAAGAGCCACAGCGTAGTCTGAATGGGTATGGGCAATGGCATTGACATCGTCCCTGGCCTTGTAAATCCCAGTATGCATGTGGATCTCTGAATAGGTTATTCCTTCCCCTTCTACAACCTCGCCGTCCAGATTGACCACCAAGATATCCTCGACGGTGACCAGGCCGGGAGACTTGGCAGTGGTGATGAAAATACGATCACTATTGGGAATTCTGGCGCTGATATGCCCATAGGGAGTGACCAATTCCTGGAGATCCAGGATCCGGTTACCT
The DNA here is from genome assembly GCA_027295745.1 of Acidobacteriota bacterium. GTDB lineage: Bacteria > Acidobacteriota > UBA6911 > RPQK01 > JADFOI01 > JADFOI01. The sequence goes on along the minus strand of JAPUKI010000116.1, from coordinate 1,451 downwards.
AGGATGAGCTTTTCCTTTAATGCGGTTTCTTCTTCCAGCTCACTTGTTGTGCCTTCTTGTTCTTGTAGCTGTGCTCCCCCTGCTCCTTGCCCACACTGGGCTGTTAAACACAAGAGAAGGAGAGCAATTGAAGTGACCCAAACAGATGACATCCTCTTCTCAACGACCATGGTATTTCCCTCCTTAGTAAGAGACTCAAGTTAACGGTTGTTGAGGGGAAGACTATCATGAACAACTCATGAACGATCCCGGCTGCTGGCAATGTTGAGGATGGCGCTTTTCGAGTGACATCCGGTTCGTCAACCTGGCCATTTGACAAGGTGGAAAGATTAGGAAAATTAATGGGACTCTCTCTATAATGAGCAGTGGGCTATAACCAATCTTATGAGAAGTCTGGTTCCAAAAATTCTTGTCGCAGCACTTGCCATTCTGTTCTTGGGGGCTTGTGAGCAGAAAGAGACTCTGCTGAGCCTTGCTGCGGGTACCACTGAAGGCACTTGGCATCCCATTGGCGGGGCCATCGGGAGAATTATCAACCTCCACGTTGCTGGCATCAGGGTGAACGTGGAGTCTACAGGTGGAGGGGTTGAGAACGTTCGGCTGCTGGGCACGAATCAGGCTGACATCGGGCTCTGTATTGCAGCCACTGCCCTGAACGGTTACCAGGGTACCTACCCCTACAACCAGTCTTTTGCCAATCTACGAACCCTTATTTCCAGCTTCCAGCTGGGCCTCCTTCAAGTGGCAGTACTGGAAGCATCCCCCTTGGAATCGGTGGAGGATATCCATGGACAACGGATCGCCGTTGGTCCGGCTGGGCACGGGTCTATTCCCAGGCAACAAGAGATTTATGAAGAGATGGGTATCTCCTTTGAATCTTTCACCCCGATCTACCTGCCTTTTCGCGATGCACTTCAAGCCTTGGGCGACCGTCGTCTGGATGCAGCTGTAGTGTATCAGTCGCCACCAGCTCCTTCGCTGATTGAATTTGGGGTCACCAATCCATTTCGCCTGCTGCCCGTAAGCCAGCAGTATAGGGAGCGGTTAACGGGAAAATACCCCTATTTCGTATCGACCGTAATCTCCAGGCAGTCCTACCACCTGAGCCAGGATGTGCCCACCATTGCCACCGCAAATGTCATCCTGGTGCGCGAGGAGATCCCTGAGGAGACGGTTTACCAAATCACCAGGGCCATCCTGGAGCATGTCGATGAGTTTCGCTCAGCCCATCCCTCGATTCAGGAGTTCCAACCTGAAATGGCCGTGCTTGGGCAAGTTGTTCCCTACCACCCAGGGGCGGAGAGATACTTTAGGGAGGTGGGGCTGCTCGAATGATGGTGAGCTCTCATGGATCATCTTGCGCCGTCTGCACCTAAGCCCGTATGATGCATAAATTTTCTGCTACAGTGTCGCAATCATCCGGCGTGCGTTGCGCACCGACGGCGTTGTGT
>JAPUKI010000115.1 GCA_027295745.1 Acidobacteriota bacterium | reverse complement strand
CCGAAGCTGGTGTTCCTTCCAGCACCTGGAGAAGGATCCACCCAGGCCGGGCCTTGACCCGCCTGATAGTCCATGCCGTCACCTGGATCAACCGATCGATACTGGCGCGCTTGGTGGTGATCGTAGTTCTCACCGCTGCCGCCCTCGGGTTCAGTTATCGGCTCATGCCCAGTGCAGAATATCTACCGGTGGGCAATCAGAACTTCCTGTTCGGTTTCATCCTTCCCCCACCAGGCTACAGCGTGGATCAAGTCGCCGAGATGCGCCAGCCCTACGAGCAGGCACTCTCGCATCTGTGGGAGAGCCCACCCGGTTCCCCTGAAGCCGAGGCCCAGCCGGGGGGCGGGATTAGCGGGTTCTTTTTCGTGGCCCTGAGTGACAGTGCTTTCATGGGGGTCCAAGCACGCGATCCGCTGCGGGTTCGGGAACTGATTCCAGAGTATCAGAAGGTCGGGTCCCAGCTTCCCGGATCCTTTGTGGTACTCAGCCAGTTCAGTATTTTTCAGAGCTCCATCAACGAGGGGCGGAACATCGACATCGAATTTACGGGCCCCGATCTGGAAAGACTTATTGAGTTGGGGAGCGAGGCATTTGGCATGCTGCTGGGAATCATGCCCGATGCCCAGATCCTTCCCATTCCGAGTCTGGATCTTGGAAATCCCGAAGTTCGAGTGGTAACCCACCGCCGCAGGGCGGCTGAACTGGGCCTTTCCAATCGGGATCTCGGCTTTATAGTCAGCGCACTCATTGACGGAGTCAAAGCCAGTGACTTTCGCTACCAGGGCAAGGAAGTCGATCTGAAGATCATGTTGGGGGAGGGTTATGAGCGACGCACCCATTTGCTGGAGCAGTTGCCCATCGCCACTCCCTCGGGGCAGCTGGTCACGCTCGGTTCAGTGGCCGATATCTTCCAAGAAGCGGGACCGGTACAGATCAACCACCGCGAGCGGGAGCGAGTCATTACGCTGCGCCTGAACCCAGCCGAACGGATGCCGATCGAAACGGCGATGGAGTTGATCGAAGAGCAAGTTCTCGGTCCCATGACGGAGGCTGGCAAATTGGGCGGTCTTTACCGCGTTTCCCTCAGCGGAACCGCTGACAAGCTGGCCCAGACCGGCCGTGCACTCCAGTTGAATCTGGTGCTGGCTTTGGTGATTACGTATCTCTTACTTTCGGCTCTGTTTGAGAGTTTTCTCTACCCCTTCGTGATCATGTTTAGCGTACCGTTGGCAGCTTTGGGAGGCTTCCTCGGGCTGAAGGCGATCAATCTTTTTCTGACCTATCAGCCACTGGATGTCCTGACCATGCTGGGCTTCATTATCCTGATTGGTACAGTCGTCAACAATGCGATCCTGATCGTCCACCAGTCACTCAACCACATTCGCAAAGAAGGACTGCCTTCAGGCGAAGCCATTGGGAAAGCTGTGGAAAAGCGCATTCGGCCCATTTTCATGAGTGTTTCCACCAGCGTGTGCGCGATGCTTCCGCTGGTTCTCTTCCCGGGGGCCGGTTCGGAACTCTATCGCGGCCTTGGTGGTGTCGTCATCGGTGGCCTGGTCGTTTCCACCATCTTCACCATCTTCCTGGTGCCTGCTCTATTCAGTCTTACTCTAGATACCCGCACTCTACTGCTTGGACAAGGACGGCGTCTGGCGGGCTCAGGGGAAGGGACTCCCTCTGACGCCTGACGACATCAGCAGATTAGTATCCATCCCCTTTTGAGCAGCGATCTGGATCTTGCAAAAGTCCGAATCGCCCTTGGAACCGAAGGGAAGCCCAACAGCCCACAGGCCCATACCGGTTCTTGAGCGTGCCCACCTCGAAAGGTGTGGTGGCGGTGATCGACCCTGGTTCTTCCATCTCAGATTGGTAATCGGCAGCGTAGTTCAGCAGTCCAAGGACCAGGTCCGCCTCTTGCTCAATTCCGCCTTCTCTCAGGTGTTGGAGCTGGGGACGACGCATTTTGATGGCCCCCAGCACATTCACATCCCCCAAGGGCTTGTTGGGAGGGATCTTCTGTGCTCGCTGAAGAGCCTGCCGCCCAATTTGAGCTGTTGTGACTATGGGGCAGGACAGGTCAACTGCCAAGGTCTTCAGGCGATGAGCCACGGTGGAAATCTCCACATCGCGGCGGCCATGCGTCCCCCTTGGTGGTGGAATGCGCTGTAAATGATCAACCAGGATCGCCCCCACCTTTCGGCTCTCGGCTAAAGTCCGGGCATAGGTCTCCAAATCTGCAATGGTCCAGGTGGGCTGGTAGAGAAGCTGAAGACATTCTTCCCAGGAGTGGAGACGTCCCTCAGCCGCCTCTAAGGTTTCCGGATCAAGGGACCAATGTTCCACTGGCTGACCATTTTTCTCCTTCAGATAATCTTCGATTTGATGGATGGTCCAACCCTTCCCATTTCTGGCCGTTAACAGACTCAACAGGCGGTGATAGATGCGAACCTCCGGTTCCTCCACGGAATAGAAGAGAAAAAGCTTGTCCGTCCCCTCAACAGTGGCCTTCTCGAGCCATTCCAAGAGTAGACCCAGGAGCATTGAGGTTTTTCCGTGACCTGTGCGCCCCCCTAAGACGGCCAGCTCTCCCGGGTTGAAGCGCACCTCCAGATTATCCAGGGCCCGCCAACCCGAAAGTTTGACCATTGGAGCAGCACGGGTTTCCTCTCCCAGGCGATCCACGGAAAAAGTGGGTGGACTCGAAATCTGAACCGGAAGACCGGCCAATTCTCCGGTGGAATGAGAAGCGAGCTGCAGTCCATTAGAGGCCTCGCCCGTCAATTTTTTGGTCAGACCCTTGGGCAGGCCTCCTAAGAAACCTTTGGCTATACTGCGTCCGATCTCTTCAGCTGCTTTGAACATGGGCTCCAAAGCTTGAAGGCGTCCGGAGACGATCTCGTCTTCATCTGCTGGGGCGGAGGCTCTAGAATTTCTGGAGGAGAAGCTGTGAAAGATCTCCAAGACCCCTGGCCAGATCCCGCTTCGGTTTCCCAAAGCTGTTCCTTCGACAACAATTTCCGCTTCATACTTCTCTGGTTTCTCCAGCAGCTCCCGCAAGGCTTGCAGCCCTTTCTCGCCTCCCCCGTGTCTTACGATAAAGTCGTTGACCGTAACCTTTTGCTTTGGTCTACTGTGATCTGCCATCAATGCCGGATCCACGACGAAAATGGGGAAGTTCGCTTTCTTCAATCGTTGCAGCGTGGTGAAGGCTCTGTCCTTCTTGGTTCCTGCAGTCTCAGGATCATAGTCCCAACAGACGGTCAGCTTGCCACCGAAGCGAAGGTGATCCTGCATAGCCTCAATCTGCAGGCTATTCAGATCTCCTCCTGCCGCCACGGGAAAGGGGTCATCAAGACCCAGGAACTGGGTAAAGAGGGCCTCGATAGGGCCCTCCAACAAGAGCAGATCACGCTTTTCCAAACAAGCAGCAACATCCAGATTGAAAGGGACACTTTTCCCACCTAAAGCATCGCCCTGTTCAAAAAGAATGCGCCCCTCCAGACTGGCCTGTCCGGTGGAGGTCTCCTTGGGCTGCCAACCCCAGATATTAATCCTTCTGCCTTGAAGGTCCTTCCAGCAACCCACAATGCGACCGCTCCAATGGGCCTCAAACAAGCCCCACGAACGGACCTCTTCCAGATCACGTCCTGTCTTCTTCAGGCAGTGCCACACGTCTTCCGGGGCGGTGTACAGCCCTAGATCAAGCTCCTTGAGCTTCTCCTCGGGAAAACCCTGTCGGGTGATGAGATGACTGCGGACGGTCTGACCGGCCTGAGACCGAAAAAACGATCGGGTATAGGTCATAAAGAATCCCAGCAGGCTGGACCGGCTCTCCAACCTCCCGTGCAGGAGAAAGTCTTCTTCTGTCCAATCTTCTTGCCAAGGATCGAAAATCGAAGGCTCTACTCCGGCCAGAATGGCCAGTTCTCGCGCAGCGTCCATCCAGGACAGTCCGCGCAGCTTCTGAAGGTACTGGACCGGGCCACCGCCCCCACACCCCAGAGAACAGCTCCACTCCAGTCTTTCCGGATCGATCGAGAAGGCAGCTTGCTGGTCGCCGTGGATGGGACAGGAACCATGCCAGAAGTGACCGTAGAGTCTCAGCCCTCGAACATCTGCAAACAATCTCTCAAGGCTGAGATAAGGGAAGATCTCTTGGTCAAAAACCTCCCAGGGCCTTCTCACTACTTCCTGATAGCCTGCGGATCTCACATCTGTACGCCTATTCCGGCTGGGTCGGGTAAAACTCCTTTTCTCTTCTATTTTAGAGATGTCCTCCGACATAGGGATTGCCACTGGCGTGGCCGAAGTTGGACGGGTATGAGATTGGAAGGCTGAGAGCTCAACCTGTTCCAGAATGCGGTGGCTAGCCGAGTCCTTTCCCCCAAATCGGAACTTCCTCGAACTTGACTGCAAATCCAGGTTGGCCCTTTTTGGGCCGACTCACACGTGTAACGATACCAGCCGCCTCCATGGATAGTTTCACCCGTTTGAGATCAGAAGAGCAGCTCAAATTGATTTCTACCTTGTCACCAGCACGAGGGAAGATTTTGGGAGCATCCACCCACAGGTAAGTGCCGTCTTCGCTAACATCCTTAGCTACCACTTGAAGCGTTTGGAGCCCCTTTCCTTTAGCCTCAAAAGTCACGATGCCTGCAAGTGGTACCTGAACCCGAGTTGCTACCCTTTTCTCTTTCCTTTTCATAACGATGCCTCTGTGCTTCTTTCTATAGTGACTGAAGTCTGCACACTGAACAAGCCAGCAACGAAACTTTCCCCTTGCCCAGGGAAGTGGAAATTCTGAGATCCACGTGATTACTGGGCCATTTAGAGAAGTTGACTCAACACAAACCCACGGCTCAATACATGTTGGCCTGCCCCGAGAAGAAGCTTGACAACCGGGCCGGCTGTGCATACAATGTAATTACTAGAAACCCCGGAGGTGTTGCATGCGAGCCAAAATCATCAAGATCGGCAATTCCCAAGGCGTGCGGATTCCGAAGCCGTTGCTGGAGCAGACCGGTCTGGAGGCTGAGGTGGATATCAAGGTTGAAGAGAACCGCCTCGTCATCTCGCCCGTGCATTCTGTTCGCTGGGGCTGGGCTGAGGCGTTTCGAGACATGGCTGCCCGTGGAGACGATGCTCTTCTCGATAGCGATCGGATTTGGGCTTCGCAGTGGGATGAGGGTGAGTGGGAGTGGAAGTAAACCGGTTTGAGGTTTACCTGGTCAGTCTAGATCCTACTGTTGGAAGCGAGATTGAAAAGACTCGTCCCTGTCTCATTGTCTCCCCCAATGAGATGAACCAGTATCTTCGGACGGTGATCGTGGCCCCGATGAGCACCAAAGGTCGTCCCTATCCAACCCGGGTGTCCTTCCGCTTCCAGGGAAAGGATGGCCAGGTTGTCCTCGACCAGATCCGGACCGTGGACAGGACTCGGCTGGTTAGAAAACTGGGGCGGGTGCACCACACCACTACCAGGGCGGTTCTCGATCTGTTGCAGGAGATGTTCACTCCTTGATAGGAGCAGGCTGTTCCTTCGGGATCCCTTATTGCCTTCGATTCTCTGAACGCTTATCATTTGGGCAAAAAGGGAGAAGACCATGAAATCGCATCAAGCAACCACGTTTCTTTTCAGCCTTTTTTGCCTGCCCACCCTGGCCATGGCTTCCTCCACAGGTCTGGAAGACATGATCAGCCAGATTGACATACCGTATCAGAGATTTGTGCTCGAAAATGGATTGACTCTTATTGTCCATGAGGATCACAAGGTGCCGATCGTGGCGGTTAACGTCTGGTATCACGTCGGCTCCAAGGACGAAAGTCCAGGCAGAAGTGGTTTCGCACACCTGTTTGAACATCTCATGTTCAACGGAAGTGAACACTTCGACAATGATTACTTTCAAGCATTGGAGCGGGTAGGAGCCACCGATCTCAACGGGACCACCAACAACGACAGGACCAATTATTTCCAGAATGTTCCCACTTCGGCACTGGACCTTGTGTGCTGGATGGAATCGGATCGCATGGGACATATGCTGGGGGCCATCACCCAGGAGAAGCTCGATGAGCAACGGGGAGTGGTTCAAAACGAGAAGCGCCAGGGTGAGAATCGGCCCTACGGCGTCACCCGCGAGTTGATTGTCAAGAACACTTATCCTTCCGGCCACCCCTATTCGTGGACTGTCATCGGTTCCATGGAGGATCTGAATGCGGCGCAACTGGAAGATGTCCGTGAGTGGTTCAGGAACTCCTATGGTCCTAACAATGCTGTGATTGTCATTGCCGGGGACGTTGACTCAGAAACAGCCCTCAGAACGGTGAAAAAGTATTTTGGCAACATCCCGGCCGGACCGCCAGTGGCTAAACAAAAGGTCTGGATTGCCAAGATGACCGGGACCCATCGCCAGACAGTCCAAGATCATGTCCCCCAGGCTCGCATTGAGAAGGTCTGGAATGTTCCCGAGTGGGGTTCTGCCGATGCCGACTACTTGAGCTTGGTGGGAAATGTTCTGGCTTCGGGAAAAACCTCTCGACTCTACAAGCGGCTGGTGTACGACGACCAGATTGCAACGGATGTGTCCGCCTCCGCTAGCCTGCGGGAGATTGGCGGCCAGTTTCGGATTCGAGCCACAGCTCGTCCCGGGGAAGAGCTCGCCAGGGTGGAAGCCGCCATCGACGAAGAGTTGGAAAGGTTTCTCGAGAAGGGACCAACCGAAAGGGAACTGCAACGAGTCAAGACCCAGTTTATGTCCCGTTTCATCCGAGGTATCGAGCGGGTAGGAGGCTTTGGCGGCAAATCCGACATTTTGGCCACTAATGAGGTCTATGGTGGACGTCCCGACTATTACAAAACAACTTTGCAGCGGGTGGGGAGTGCCCAACCCGCTGATTTGACAAGGGCAGCAAAGCGGTGGCTTTCAGATGGGGTTTACATTCTTGAAGTTCACCCCTTTCCCGAATTCAAAACCACGGGAACAGACGTCGACCGCTCCAGACTCCCTCAACCTGGAATGCCTCCCCAACCTGATTTCCCCGAGCTGAGAAGAGCGACCCTGTCAAATGGATTGAAGGTGATCGTGTCCAGACGCAGGTCAGTTCCCTTAATCAACTTTAACCTGTTGGTGGATGCGGGTTATGCTGCCGACCGGGATTCAGTGCCGGGTGTGGCCAGCCTGGCGATGGACATGCTGGATGAGGGTACCTCAAGGCGTTCTGCTCTAGAAATCAGCGAGGAACTGGCTCATCTGGGTGCCCGCTTACGGACCGGCTCAAATCTGGACCTCTCCACGCTCTCCCTGTCCGTACTCAAGTCAGAGTTGGACTCCTCACTTGAGATCTACGCCGATGTCATTCTCAATCCGACTTTCCCAGAGCAGGAATTCAAACGACTTCAACAGGAGCAGTTGGCCCGCATCCAGCGTGAGAAGACCACCCCCACACAAATGGTCCTGCGGGTCTTTCCAGGTCTCCTCTATGGAAGAGATCATGCCTACGGAAATCCCTTTACCGGTTCGGGAACAGAAGAATCTGTCAGCAGCCTGACAAATGAAGACTTGATCAACTTCTACAGGACCTGGTTTAAACCCAACAATGCCACCCTTGTGGTTGTGGGCGACACCACCCTGCAGGAGATCGTCCCCAGGCTGGAGAAGCATTTCCAGCCTTGGCAGGCGGGTCCTGTCCCGGCCAAAAATCTTCCTGTGGTGGAGCAGCGCCTAAGATCTGCCGTCTACCTGGTGAATAAACCGGCTGCTGTACAGTCGATCATCTTTGCCGCCCATGTCGCTCCCCCAGCCAATAATCCGGACGAACTTGCCATCGACACCATGAACCTTATCCTTGGGGGTACCTTCACCTCCCGCATCAATATGAACCTGCGCGAGGACAAGGGCTGGTCCTATGGAGCCAGGTCGAGCCTCTATGGTGCACGGGGCCAGAGGCCTTTCGTTGTACGTGCGCCTGTTCAAACGGACCGAACTAAAGAGTCAATCGTGGAGATTCTCAAGGAACTGCGCCAGATAACAGCCGATCGCCCCCCCACAGAAGAAGAGTTCGTTAAGATCCGGGAGAACCGAATTCTCAGGCTTCCTGGCTCCTGGGAAACCATTGCCGCGGTCGGCAATTCCATTGCTGATGTCGTTCGCTACGGTCTCCCTGATGATCATTACGAAACCTATCCGGAGAAACTTCGAAATCTCAAGCTCGCCCAGGTCTCGGAGGCTGCGCAGCGTCTCATCCATGCGGATAGGCTGATCTGGGTGATAGTGGGCGATCTCGCCAAGATCGAAAAAGGAATTCGTGAGCTGAACCTGGGCGAGATCTATCGGGTTGATGCCGACGGTAACCCGGCACAGTAAAATGACTGGAGATGAGCCCTTCCCGGGAAACTAGAAATCAAAGGAGTGGGTCAGCTTGATGGCCAGCGAGCGGTCCAGTTCAGCGGGCGACTCGCTTCGGTCGCTGAAACTGTTGAAGACGATAAACAGATCATCCCCGGGGCGGTAAATATAGTTCAGCCGAAAGTTGACTCCAATCAAATCACTGGCGCTGTTGTACTGGAGGAGGGTGCTGGTCAACCACTTTCGGCTAAAAGCGAAATTCAGGCGGTTATTGACCTGATGGAAGGTGACCGCTTCTGCCTGGGCCAATTGGACCCGGTTGATGGAATAGGCCACCTCGGCTGAGAAGCGACTGCTGAGCTTGATCACCGGCTGAAAATCCCAAGTTTGGCGGCCTCCACCTTCTCCGTAATAATCTTTTTCATACCGGTAGCTGAACTCGCCGCTGAGCTTGCGGGCGGGGTTCAAAGCGTAGGTCACCCAGTAAAACCACCAGGTGTAACGCCCAGGTGGGACCCTCAATCCCCCCGGAAGTTGCAGTTCCTCCATGAGGATTTGGGTTGGATGGTGGGGTCTGAATCGGATCGAGCTTCCGTCCTGAAAGAAAGTAGAAAAGTTGAAATGCTGGAGCCGTGCGTCCAGCTGGCGGTCCTCCACCCTCTGAAAATCCTCAAAACGGAAGGCAAAGTATAACTGGCGGATGATATCGCTGTTGGGGCGGGGGGAAATGGAAAAGAGAGAAGCTAATTTGCGGGTTCCGGGCCGTTCTAAGAAACCCAGGTCGGCCTCAAACTTCTCCTCCTGCACCGTGTAGTCGAAACTTGTATCGATGAGATCGTCCTGCCAAGCCACCCCCAGCGCTCCCACTAACTGGTCGTCAGTCACCCCGTCAGTGAAAGACCGACCCAGCATTCCAGTGATCCCAAGGTGGTCAAGGAAAATGAGATTCTGATCGATTCCCATCACCCGATTGAAGTCTCCTCCTGCCGCCTGCCGGTTGGTGAAAAAGAATCCCAGCGAAGAACGAGACAAAAGATCCCGTTTCAGGCGGAAGACAGCAAAGTTATCGCCAGGCTTGTCCCTGAAATCGTCCGTTTGAGCTTCCAGGAAGGCCAGCGTGAACTTGTCCCCCACCTTGCCCACCACTTTGACGCCACCTAACATCGGGATCTCCTCTCCACTTTCGGAAAGGCCAATGCGGCGGCTGTGGTATAACTGGATCTGAGGTCGGCCTTCTCCCCGCCAAAGGCCAAATTCAAAGATACCGGCACCCTCTAGAAAAAACTCCCTCTTCTCGGGGAAAAAGGTCGGGACCCGGCTAAAATTGATGATCTGGTCGTCTACCTCTGTTTCAGCAAAGTCGGTGTTGAGGGTCACATCAAGAGTCAAGCCTGAGGTGAGGGGGTATTTCAGATCCTCCAGGCCCACATTACCCAGAAGGATGGTACTGCGTTGTGCTGCCCCCCGGGTGTTAATCCGGGTGCTGACATAGGGCTTGATCCGAACCCTCAACTGGTTCCCCGTTTCCTCCATTCCCAGTAGATGTCCGGCTTGGGAGACCTGGTGAAAATCAAAATCACGGCTGAAGTTGTTCCAGTAGATAAATTCATTCTTACGCCGGATGATACGTTCGAAGTCAACACCAAAGGTGGTGCTTTCGCCTGATGAAGTCGAGAAGCGGATCGAGCTCAGGGGAATCCGAATTTCAGCAGTCCAGCCATCCTCCTCAATCCTGGTTTCTACTTCCCATCTTTCGTCCCAGCTGACATTGACATCCCTTCCCTCCTCGGTAATCAGTGCATCGAATTGTGTGCCTCTGGGGTTAATTCGAAACAGGAAGGCGTTTCGGTGATCGTGAAAAGTGTCTAAGATGACAGCAAAGCTGTCATCATTGATAAAGGCG
>JAPUKI010000114.1 GCA_027295745.1 Acidobacteriota bacterium | reverse complement strand
GCACCACGTCTTCCAGATACTGGCGCAATCCTCCATAGGCCTTCTCGCGCTTCTTCTCCATTTCAATGGCCTGCTTTTCATGTTTTTCAAGAGCCTGTTTCAGGGGGTTGACCAACTCCTGGATGGCCTGTTGCTTTAGAGCCAGTTCTCCCTTGGCTTGGGTCTGAAACTTCTCCAGGGTGGCGTTGGCCATTTGCACAAAATTCTGGTTGTTGCGGACCAGGGCCTCGTTGGCGAGAAAATGAAAATGCTCACCCAGTTTGTTCTTGAGAAGCAGGAACAACAGGGCCTGAGCAACGATAATCCCCAATACCGATGCGATGATGGTCGTTAAATCCATGACTTGAGGCCTCTCCGGCGCAGTACTGCACCTGGTACTCAAGGAAGTACTTCCACCCAGAATACGGACGGAGTCTGACAATCAGATGGGGGAATTACAGCTTTTCCAGGAAATCGCTGTCTCTCCCAATTCCATCCAACAGATCGGAGGCCCGGTGATGCCATCACGTTCATCCGCCCGAGGTGTTGGAAGTGAGGGTCGCGAGTTTTCGAACTTGATCGAGCACTCTCGGTTTGCCCATTGCGTTTCTCTCAAAAGTTGTGGACCGGCCCTCTCCCAGCTGCTATATTGAGACTATTCCTAATACAGATACCGCTATAGCGTTCGAGGTGTTCGAGCAAGATCAACTGCGAAGAACCAAATAACACGGACTGTGACTAGCCTACATCCAGGGCGACCTGACTAGGGCGAGTTGCTTGAATACAGCCGTTGGCTGAAAGCGTCAACATCTATGAATCACGTTTTCCGAGATGGCAACGAACGATCATGGAAAGACTCAGTCGAGTCAAGGAGGGAAGAATGTTTAACTATCTAAAGGTTTTCTTTCTCAGACCATCTGTCCTGTTTGGAGCAATCCTGCTCAGCTCGGTGGTGGCTGGGTACTCCCAGCAACTGCCCGACCTGGTAGCCAGGCATGGCTATGCGGAGACTATCTTCATCAACGCCAAGATCGTGAGCATGGACGACACCTCCGCCTCATCCGATCCCGGCACTATTTACCAGGCTCTGGCGGTCAAGCGAGACTCCATCATGAAGCTGGGTACGAATGAAGAAATACAGACCCTGGCAGGACACTTCACAAAGGTCTATGACCTGAACGGCCGCACCATGATTCCCGGCATTATTGAGTCTCATTCCCATATTTATGGTCGGTCGCTTCAATATCTGGATCGCTTCGGCATCAAATATCCTCCCAACGAAGTGACCATCCAGCCCCAGGCAGCGGCGGAGCTGGAGGCAACGCAAGGCATCCTGAGAGATGCCATAAAAGAGGCTGTGGCGGAAATGGAACCGGGAATGTGGTTGAGGGTCAACATGGAGCCCCATCCCGATCATCCCTTGCGTCTGGACCTGTGGGGCGACACGCGGCGTCTGACCAACCGCAGGACCCTGGACTTGTGGACTCCCGACAACCCCGTCATCATTCGCCCCGGCAACCGGGGCTTCATTAACTCGGCAGCTCTTAATATTCTGGACGATTTTTTTCCCGGTTATTCCGATTCCATTCGCGACAGCATGCATATGGATGAAATCGGAGAGGATCCAGCCGAGATCGGTTGGGTGGGAAGCCAGGAAATGTCGGTGATCGGCTGGGAGCTCTACCTGGAACATCTGGATCCCACTATCCTGGCCCAGGTGCTGAAAATTCAATCTGAGGCCTTTGCTGCCCGCGGTGTGACCACATTCTCGAGCCGCATTCAGTTCCCCAAGATCATGACCGGTTACGCCCGGCTGGCCGAAATGGGCCAGATGCCGATTCGCTTCAGTGCTCACTACGAGGTCCACCGGATGCCCACTGATCCTGTGCAGACCCGTCAGCTCTACCGCAGGACGGGAGTACTGCAGGGCATCGGAAACGATTACTTCTGGTTTGACGGCGTGGCTTCCGAACGCTGGGACTCGCACATCCCGGAAGCCTGCCTGGGTGACGACATTCAGGCGCCCAGCACGATCAAGGAGCGGGAGACCTGTCCAAAGTCGGGCGACCTGCACTGGGATACGATGAAAAATGCTCTCAAGGCCGGCTGGCGCCTGAAGGGAGTCCATTCGGTGGGAAGCGAAAGCCTGCGGCGCTTCGTGCAGATGATCGACGAGGCTCGAGAGGAGGCCGGGTTGACCGTGGAGCAGATCTACAATGAGCATTTTGCGGTCGAGCACTGTGACCAGATGAGTAAACTTCCGGACATCATTGAGAAAATCAAACAATACGGCATCATCATCAGTTGCGGGCCCAATTACCTGGAGACTTTTGAAGCCTTGATCAGGGACTACGGGCCCTACAATGATCCCGAGCATCTCAGGAAGTTCATGCTGCCTTTCAAGACCTGGATTGAGTCGGGTGTTCTGGTGGTGGGCCAGCACTTCGGTGGTGATCCCGCACCTTTTTACATGCCCTGGCTGACGATGAGCAGAACCATCCGAGGGAACATCTGGGCCCCTGAGGAGAAGATCGACCGCGTCCGGGCTCTGAAGCTGTGGACGCCGTGGGCTGCCCGCTATGTCATGAAAGCAGACAAGCTGGGAACGCTGGAGGAAGGCAAGTGGGCGGATCTGGTCATTCTGGACCGCGATTACTTTACCATTCCTGAAAACGAGATCCTTAAAATTCAGCCCCTGCTGACCATGGTGGGAGGCAAGATCATTTCCCTCCACGAAAGGCTGGCCGCTGACTGGAATACCGCGCCGGTGGGTGAACCGTACAACATCGACGAGGAGGCAGTTGACGAACTCATCCGCATGGCAGAGCAGGCCAAGCCGTGGATCAGCGGACCTGTGGGGGGCTCGAATTGAGTGAGTTGCGGAAAGGTACGAGGGTGGCAGTGACCTCCACCGCTGAAGATAACGGGAAACTATAGTTGGTCCAGAAAATCGCCCATCAGCTGGCCCACCCGATCGGGTGCTTCGACAGGGGTCATATGTCGCAATCCTGGCAGCACCTGAAGTTCGGAGTTAGCGATGTTCTGGTGTAGGTATTCTGCCATGGCAGGGGGCGTGGCGGGATCTTCCGCACCCACCAGGATCAGGGTGGGGCAGTTAATACGCGACAGTCCCTCTCGAGCGTCGAATCGGCCCAGAGCCCGACCGGCAGCTGCGTAACAGGAGGGGTCATTGGCAAGCAGTGTCTCCACCACCATTTCCACCCGATCCGGGTGCTCATCCGGGAAGCTATCGCTGAACCAGCGGGACATATTGAACGAAATGACCGGTTCCATTCCTTGGGCTTCAGCCTTTTGGGCTCTCTTCTCCCATGCCTCGGGAGCGCCTTCTCCATACCAGGCAGTGGTGTCCGCCAGGATCAAGCCGTCCAGGGTTTC
>JAPUKI010000113.1 GCA_027295745.1 Acidobacteriota bacterium | reverse complement strand
GTTTTCAAGTCGAGCTTGCCCAGTTTGCCCTGGCTGAAGACCCCGTACCAGATGATCCCCTTGGAATCGATACCCAGGCGGCGGGTCTTGCAGGGCGGCTCCACCAGGGCCGGGTATTCGGTGAATTCTTCCGTCTCAGGATTGAATACCGCCACCTTGCAGCCATAAAGCTCGGCCAGGACAGGAATGTCGTCCGGAGACAGATCCAGACCGTAGGGCATCGAATATTGGGTGGGAACACGCCAGACCTGGACCTTGTGGGTCTCACGGTCCCATTTGGTAAGTGCGTCACCTCGGATAATCGTCGACCAGACGTTCTCCTGGGAATCCAGAACCGGGGTGTGTCCCCCCATAAATCCCAAGGTTCCCGTGTCATCATAGGGAAAGCGTTCCGTTATTCCCGTCTTGGGATCCAGTCGCCCCAGATGTTCCTTCTTGCTCTCGGCCCAGTAGACCCACCCCTCCGAGTCCACGGTTAAGCCGTGAGGGTCGGCCTCCGGATCGGGCAGCACCCACTCGTCAATTTGTCCCGTCCGGGGATCCACTCTGCCCACGGCATGCGGGGCAATCCGCTCCGTATACCAGACATTACCTTCAAAATCGATATGGACTTCCTGAAGCCAACGTCGGGAGCGACCTTTGTCCAGGGGCAGAAGGAATTCAACATACTGGGCCTTGGAAAGAGCCACCTCATCGATGGGTAACTCCACGTCCATCTGTAGCTGACGGTCGGGGCTGTCGGGTCCGAAATGAGCACTCAGGTACTGGGCCAGTTCCTTGCGCTGTGCTGAGTTGACGGTGCCGGGAGGAATCCGGTTCACTAACATCGCACCGATGGCCTCATCCCACTCCTCGGTGCTTTTGTGGAAGAAGGGTAAAAAGCTTTGCCCATGACATTGAATGCAGGTGTTCTCGATCAAGGACCGGATGGGAGCCTCAGGATAGAGCTCATCATAGGGAAGAATAACCGCGTCTTTGGCGCGGCCGCCCCGGTCCAATCCCATGAAACTGCCCTGTCCTGCCGACTGGGGACCAGACTCCGTGAGTGAGAAGTCCACATTCAGCACCTCTCCTGCTTCGATCTGAATCTCTTGACGCTCAGATTCAAATCCGGTTTTCTCCACCCAGACCTCATAGGGCCCCGGAAACAGAGCGACGGCCTGATAGCGGCCTTCTCCCGTGTAGACCATGTAGATGATGTTTTTATCCGTGTTGCGGGCGTACACCCGAGCGGCTTGAAAGGCCGTGGGGGCGGTGACTGTGCCCGTTAACGTCGCTGTCCCGGGTACCTTATTTTCCAGGATGTCGTTTTCTTGAGTTGAAGCACAACCTGCCAGCAAAAGCAGGCCCAAGAGGATGAAAACAGAAGTCTTGACGGGTTGCATGATCTCCCTCCTTTGTGTATGAATCGCTATTCTACTTTCTTATCCCGAGAAGGGCGAGCGCTTTTATGGAATCCAGCACCGGATCAGGGAATATTCGCAAGACGGTGATTGTCGCCGTCGTTGGGAATATCATGGAGTGGTACGACTTCGCGTTGTATGGATACTTCGCCCCGGTTCTTGCCCATCTGTTCTTCCCTTCAGAGGATCCGGCAGTTTCCTTGGTTTCAACATTTGGTGTGTTTGCGACAGGCTTTCTGATGCGTCCCGTGGGGGCGGCCATCTTTGGTCATTTCGGAGACAGGATGGGGCGAAGAAAGGCGCTTTCGGCTTCCGTGCTGCTCATGGCCGGCGCCACTGCCTTGATGGGACTCTTGCCCACTTATGCTCAGATTGGAATGACGGCGACGGTCCTGTTGACGTTTTTGAGACTCCTTCAGGGCATCTCAGCGGGCGGTGAGTTTACCGGTTCGATCTCATTTCTGGTCGAGCATGCACCCCCTTCGCGAAGGGGCTTTATCGGGAGTTGGACGACCTTTAGTGGTGTCAGCGGGATGATTCTGGGTTCGGGAGCTGGGGCCCTGGTGACCTATCTTTTGTCCGATGAAGCCCTGAACAGTTGGGGATGGAGGATCCCTTTTCTGCTGGGCATCGTCACGGGAGCGGTCGGCTATTACCTGAGATTTGGGGTTGAAGAGTCGCCCATGTTCAAGGCACTGAAAGAGTCGGGAAAAGTGGTTCGGGCCCCGCTCAAGGAGGCCTTTAGAGAGTTTCACAAAGAGATGCTGACGGCCGTTGGTGTCAACTGGCTCAACGCAGCCGTTTTCTATACCGTCTGGGTCTACAATACGACATACCTGGCAACGGTGATCGGTCTTCCCCTTTCCTCTGCCCTGTTGATCAATACCTTGAGTATGCTGTTTCTGATTATCGCCATTCCTATCATGGGTGCCCTCTCAGACCGTGTGGGAAGAAAGCCGCTGCTCATTGCCGGTTGTGTCGGGGTCGGCTGCATGGCCTATCCTCTGTATTACCTGCTGTCGCAAGGGACCTTCGGGTCCGCTCTAACGGCGCAACTCTTGTTCGTCATCCCCATCTCCATGCTTCAAGGGACGATGCCCACAACAATGGTCGAGCTCTTTCCCACCAGTTCTCGCTACAGTGCGCTCTCGATTAGCTACAACATCGCCTTTGCCATCTTCGGTGGCACCGCACCTCTTGTGGCAACCCAGCTTATCTCCATGACCGGGGATCCCCTGTCCCCCAGTTACTGGCTGATTTTCTCAGCCGTGGTGAGTTTGCTGGTCATCCTATCGATGAAAGAACGGTATCGGGAAGCCCTACGGTAGTGTACTATGTGGCCTCATTAGGACCCGTAATGACCCAAGCGAAGTCGGACCAACACCCTCGTCCCTGGGATCGATTCATCAGCGATCTCGACCGCGAGGTTTACTCCAAATGCGGTTTTGGTGCCCCCGTGGGTCTCGGACAACGTCCCGCTCTTCTTATTATCGATGCCCAGTACCGCACCACCGGTGAGGACCCTCGGCCCATCCTTGAAGCCATGAAGCAGTGCGCCACTGCGATCGGCGAAGAGGCCTGGAAAGCGGTCGGGCAGGTCGAAAAGCTCCTAACCAGGTTTCGGGAAGCGGGCTGGCCGGTGATGTACGCACAGGGTGAACGCACCGGTACTCAAGAAGGAGGTCGCTACACCGACAAGATTCCTGCCCTGGGCGAGGATTACAATCTCCCCGGCAGTCGTGGAGCCCAGATCGTCGAGCCCCTGGCCCCGAATCCTGCAGATGTGATCATTGGCAAGCGCTTTCCCTCCATCTTTTTCGGGACCAACCTCATCACCCAGCTGGTCAATGCGGGCGTGGATACTCTTGTGGTCGTCGGCTGCACCACGAGCGGTTGTGTTCGCAGTACCGTGGTGGATGGCATGAGCTACGGCTTCAGATGCGTCGTGCCTTTGGACTGTGTCTGGGATCGCAGTGAGGTCTCCCACGCCATCAATCTGTTTGATATGGCTCAAAAATACGCCGACGTGATGTCCCTGGACGAGCTCCTCCCCTTACTGGACGGCATACCCGTGCTTCAAACGACTTCCTCCGAAAAAGGGGCGACAGGTTAGGAGTTCGCCATGTCTTCGCCAGCAGCTGCGCAACTCCGGAAACTCTTGAACGGCAGCGGTCCTCTGGTGGTTCCCTTCGCCTACGACGCCTTTTCGGCGCGGC
>JAPUKI010000112.1 GCA_027295745.1 Acidobacteriota bacterium | reverse complement strand
CCTTCTTCCGGATCAGGGAAAACAGCCAGGTCTTGAAACTGGATAAGTTGGAAAACTCGGCCTTCCCTTCCAAAATGGTCAAATAAACCGTTTGCAGCACGTCTTTGGCCTCCTCTTGGTTACCGTGACAGCAGTGGAGAGACCAGGTGTAGGCGCTAGCGTGGTGTTCTTCAAGTAGAACTTCCAGCTTGGCTTTCTCCATGGACGCTCCAGCTGAAACCTTTTCATTCACGGTATTAGTCGCCTCACAGGCCGATCTATATGACAGCTCATTCGATTTTTTTTAAAAAAGTTGGGGTACAGGCCGTTTCGCCCCAAGGTTCCTGCAGCGAAAGTAAGCCAAGATAAGCACTTATGGCAGTTTCCATAAGAAAATTATTCCCTAAATACACCTTAACAAAAGGGCAGTAGGGTCCGGGAAATCCACACTTCTCTCCAGTGCTCGACAGGTCCAGTTCGCTTTGAAGGTGTTGTTTTAGGCTGATCGGAACGATCAGTCCTTAGGGTCGAGTAGGGAATCCGAGGCTTGACCTCGGATTCCCTACTCGACCAGCCCGAAGGTGAAGAGGGCGTTGCCGGAGGCGATAGTGACCAACTGCTGCCCGTCGCTGAGATAGCTGATGGGTGCGGCAATAATCTGGGCACCGGTATTGATTCGCCACAGCTCCTTGCCGGTGGCCGCGTCCAGGGCGAAAAACTGGCCCTCGATGGACCCACCGAAAACCAGGTTTCCGGCAGTGGAGAGAAGTCCTGTCCAGACATCACGGTGCAGCGGGTATTCCCAGACCGTCTCACCGGTCTGAGGGACCATGGCTCGTATGACTGCACGGCCGGGCTCATCGGGTATCCCCTGCCACCGACTTCCCAAAAAGAGATCACCAGGATCGTAGCTCGCATCGCCGGTCGTGACCAGGGTGGGGACATCCCGGACAGGAAGATAGAAGAATCCGGTCTTTGGGTTATAGGAGGTGGAGAACCAGTTGATGGCTCCCTGAATTCCTGGAAACACCACCACACCTTCCTTAGTAGGCAGAGCTTCCGGTTTCACAATAGGGCGGCCCTTGGGATCGATGCCTTCGGTCCAGTTTTGCCGGGCAAACTGCTTGACCAGCAGTAACTCTCCGGTTTCCCGATCGAACACATAATAAAAAGCGTTCCGGTTGGGCCACAGCAGCAACTTGCGCATGCTCCCCTGAAACTCGGCGTCCAGGAGAACGGGAATCTGCGCGGCATCCCAATCGAAAACGTCATGGGGAGTAAACTGAAAATACCATTTCAAGTGTCCCGTATCCGCATCCAGCGCGATCACACTGTCCGAGTAAAGGTTGTCGCCTTCTCGATCCTCTCCCTGGAAATCGGGGGAGGGATTTCCCGTTCCCCAGTAAATCAGATTCAATTCAGGATCGAAGGAACCGGTCAACCAGGTGGGTGCTCCACCCGTCTTCCAGGAATCCCCTTCCCAGGTGTCATGTCCCGGCTCGCCCGGTCCTGGGACGGTATGAAAGCGCCACACTCGTTTTCCACTTTTTGCATCGTAGGCGTCTAAGAATCCGCGAATTCCGAATTCGCCCCCGGAAATACCCACAATGATCTTGTCTTTCACCACCAGCGGAGCAAGCGTGATGCTGTGTCCCGTGCGCCGATCCGCTACTTCCACATCCCAGATCACGGAGCCCGTTTTGGCGTCCAGCGCCACCAGGTGGGCATCCACGGTACCCAGATAAAGCCTATCGCCGAGGATAGCCAGGCCTCGGTTCACCTGGCCGCAGCAGGCATGAATCTCATCGGGAAGATCACGGGTATAGGACCAAAAGGTTCTTCCCGTGCGGGTATCCAGTGCATGAGCGTTACTGGGAGGTTCCGTGAGGTACATGATCCCGTCAACAACCAGGGGAGTGGATTGTACCTCGTGTAAGGTCCTCATCTGAAAAACCCACTTCAATCCCAGTTTCTGGATACTCTGGCGATTGATCTGATCCAGTTGGCTGTAACGATGGCTGTTATAGCTGCCCGAATAGGTCAACCAGTTGCCGGGCTCACGATCCGCCTGAAGAAGACGTTCATAAGTGACCTGTCCCCACAGGGACACGGATAAGTTCAAAACGAAAATCAGAAGAGTCAGGGATTTCACGGTGCGTTCGTCTTTCTGCGTAAAGAGTAAAGAAAGGCCACCAGGTCATCCAGTTCGCCGTCGCTGAAAGTCCCCCGATAGCTGGGCATCCAAGATGTATCTTCCTGACGGAGTTCTTCCAAATCGCTCTTCCACAACGAGTGGAGGTTTTCCTCCAGGTCCATGAGCTGGATGGAGTAGGTATCTTCGTTCAGCGTGACGCCGTTGAGGACTCGCCCCCCCTTTTCCACGATTCGAAGCGAGCGATAGTGCCGATCCACTTCCCGGTTCGGGTCCAGGATGGAGGAGCTCAGATGCCCCGTTGAGCGCATCCAACCGATTTCACTCAGATCGGGCCCCAGACGCCCCCCTACTCCATCGATCATGTGGCATCGACTGCAGTCTCCCTTCTCCAGATAGAGCCGCTTTCCCTGAACCGGATCTCCTGGAACCGCGGCTTCTCTGTCACTTCGACTCAGTGAACGGACGTAAGCCAACACTCGCCAGACTCTCTCCGGGGGAGAGCCGAGGCGTGGCATTCCGCTTTCTGAAATACCGGAGCGTATGGTTCGATAGAGGGCAGCATCACTGCTTCCGTATCGAAATCGGCCTCGTGTTAAATCGGGACCCTTGCCCCCGGATCCGTCGCCCCCATGACAGGATGAACAATGGATTCGAAAGACCTCGGCTCCAAGGGCGATATCCTCCGCTGAGGTGTAGGGATTTTCGGTTTCCTCTTGCTGTGCTGACAGGGTCATCGCCCCACAGAGAAACAGCAACCCGGCCAACCATTTTCTTGGAATCTTCCGCAAATACAAATAACCACCCCTCAAGTCGATGACCTCTTGCTATTGCTCACAGCTGCAAAGGCTGAGTCGGTCCGCGGGTGAGCAGGCGTCCGCTCCCTTCCTGAGCCGTGATTTGATCTCCGTCGTACACGATCTCCCCACGTCGAATCGTCATCTGAGGCCACCCGGTGACCTCGCGCCCCTCGTAGGGGGACCAGTCGCAGCGGGAATGCAGGTCGGCAGCACGCACTCTGCGCCTCTGGGTCGGATTCCAGAGTGCCAGATCGGCGTCGGAACCCTCTGCGATGGTTCCTTTCGTAGGAAAAAGGCCGAACAGGCGGGCCGGCAGCGTGGAGGTGAGGGCTACGAAACGCTCCAGCGAAATGCGGCCGCCCACCACGCCTTCTGAATGCAGCATGGGAAGCATCACCTCCAGATTGCTGAACCCGGGACGCAGCGTTTTCAGAGTCAGCTCAGGGTTGGCTTTTTGAGCACGATTCAAGACACTGTGATCACTTCCCAAGACGTCGATGTCCCCCTCGGTCAGACCGCGCCAAATCGCTTCCACGTCCCTGGCGGTGCGCAGCGGCGGCGAGGCGATATAGAGGCCCGGGTCTGCTCCGGCATAGAGATCTTCCGTCATGTGCAGATAGGTGGGCCGTGTCTCCACGTAAACAGGAAGACCTCGTGCGCGGGCTTCCCGGCAGGCCTCCAGCGCGCGCTTGGAGGATAGGTGAACCACATAAATGGGCGCTCCCGTGTGCTCGCTTAAAGCGATAGCCCGCTGTACCGATACGAGTTCAGCCAGCACGGGCCGGCTCTCGCCCCAGTAACGAGCCGAAGTGCGACCGGCCGCCATCAGGGCGGCGGTGGTGTCGGTGACAATAGGGTGATCTTCGCAATGAATCAGGGTAATGGCTCCCGCTTCGCCCGCGCTTCGGACCAAATTGAGAAAATCCATCGCTCGCTGATCAAAGCTGGGCCGCTGCATCTGTATTTTCATGCTGGTATGACCGGC
>JAPUKI010000111.1 GCA_027295745.1 Acidobacteriota bacterium | reverse complement strand
ATAGTTATTTTCACCAGCGGGGAAAGCGCGACAAGGTCAAGATCGAATTCTTCACCCCTGCTCCGGAGCCTGCAGGAGAAGATCGCACTCCTGCGGTTTGGATGGACAGACAGAGCAAGAAACGGGGAATTCAGCAGCACTACTCTTTTTCCGTCCAGTCCATCGATGCCCAGCGCAAAGTCGTCAAGGCTCTGTATGGCTTAGAACTTCCATACGACCTGCTTTTCCTGGTCCCGCCCCATCAGCCATCTCAGGTGCTTCTGGACAGCAGCCTGGTGGAAACAGGAAGTGGCATCCGGGTGGACTACGATACTCTGGTGACGCGATGGAGCAATGTGTACTGCATCGGCGACTGTGCCGACATGCCGGTCTCTAAATCGGGCGGTGTGGCCCACCAGCAGGCTGAAGTCGTGGCCCACAATTTGACTGTAGAGCTAACGGGTGAGGGAGAACCGACGACCTTTCGCCTCCACACCTTGTGACTGCTTGCCTTCGGCGCGGGTCGCGCCGCCGCCAATCGTACGACTTACCCGACAGGCTGGCCTCCCTTCGGAATGCCTGAGAGTCGTACCTGGGGCCCGTCTCGGTTGATCTACTGGGGAAAGGTCGGCTTTGAAAAATGGTGGCTCTGGCGCTACTTCTAAGCCCGGATTCTCACACCGGGTCTCAGGAGTTAGAGATGAACGGTGTCTACTTTTTCTCCACCTGCTCGTTTCAAGGCAATCTTCAAAGCTCTCTGAAAGAGCACACCCACTAGATGACGCTTATACTCCGCCGATCCTCGAATATCGGAAAAGGGATCAGCTTCTGCGGAAGCCTGGTCCGCTGCTTGCTTGGTGAGAGCGTCATCCACCTGCTTTCCGCGCAGCACCTCCTCTGCCTTCCTGGCCCGAATTGCTGTGACTCCAACAGCCCCCAGCCCTACGGCGATATCGCTACAGGTACCATCCTTTCGCAGACTGACCTGTACTCCGACGCTGGCCACCGCGAAGTCACCCGCCCGGCGTTCAAACTTCAGGTAGACCCCGCCACTTCCCTTTTGAGGAATCGGCACCAGCACCCGGGTCACCACTTCGTCCTCTCCCAGGTCTGTTGAATAGGCATCGACGATGAGCTCATGGATCTTAAGCGTGCGCTTCCCACTGGAACTGAGCGTGTTCACCCGGGCTCCCAAGGCCAGCAGGGCAGGGGCCATATCTCCGGCCGGATCGGCGTGAACCAAGCTTCCCCCGATGGTTCCCAGATTACGAATCTGGACATCGCCAATCATACTGACGGCATCGTGCATCATGGGGAGCTTTGCCTTAACCAGGGAGGACTCTTCAATCTCGGCGTGACGCGTCAAGGCACCAAAGGAGATCATTCCATCCTGTTCTTCGATGGTCGAGAGCCCCTGTATCCCCCCTAGATGAATCAGGTATTTGGGACTCGCTAACCTCAACTTCATAAGGGGAATGAGACTCTGCCCACCGGCCAGGACTCTGGCCTCCTCTCCATATTTGGACAACAAAGCCACGGCATCTTCCAAGGTTTCAGGACAAAGATACTCAAACTTTTGCGGATACATTGGGTCTGCCTCTCCTGATGTCGTGGCAAGTCACTCGTGGCAAGCCACTCGTGGCCCGCCACCGATTCAGCCGGAAACAGGGATTTTGCCGTGAGCGGTCCTACTTGGCGGCTTCGATCTTGCTCAAGGAATAGTCGATGGCACCCTGAGCCACGTTCTGGTCCTGTTCCGCCGTGCCGCCACTAATCCCGATCCCTCCCACCACCTCATCATTGATGATGATGGGAAGACCACCGCCGATAATCGAAAAGCGTCCTTGGTTGGTCACATGAATTCCAAAGGTCGGTTTGCCGGGCACGGCAAGCTGGTTATACTCGTGCGTTCCCTTCTTGGCCGCCGCTCCAGTAAAGGCTTTGTCCATAGCTATGGTAATACTCGAGATTTTCGCTCCATCCATACGGGTGAAGGCAATCAGATTTCCGGCCTCGTCGGTTACAGCGCTACACATGGGAACCCCGATCTCCCGAGACTTCTCTTCAGCACCTTCGATCAGAACCCTGGCATCCTCGATTGAAAGTCTTCTGACAGTAATCAGCTCCGTCACCTCCCGGTCCTGTCTCCTGAGAGCATGGTTGAACGGGACCTTATCAGATCGTAACTGCACCGCCCAGTCAAGTTGATCCTCGGTAACGGCAGGGAACCTCGGAAAGCTTGACCGGCAGGTGTGAGGTTTCGCCGGCTCAGTGCATGTAAAAAAAACAGGCTGGAATCGGTTCGATGGGAGAAATCGACCCGCCTAAGCCTCGCGCTCGGATCTCCTGGCCATCCAGGGACTGAGCCGTCAGTCCCAGATTGTCCAAGGGAATCTCATGGTTCAAAGTGATCTTCTCGGACAACTCAAAAGTGAGGTTCACAAGCACGCCTTCAGGAATCACACGGGATGCGGTAATCTCCAGGCGCACGGTTTTGAACTCCAGGTCCTGAGGCTCATCCACTCCCATTTCCATCCCGGTCCCCGCCGATTCAGCAGTCTCGACCAATTCCGTTTTTACCTGGGCCCCCGCCGCCTCGGCACCCCCGCCCAGGGTTACCTCCACAAAGGAAATCAGCTCTGATGGGTAGCCTATTTCAAGGGAGATTTTCGCAACCTGAGGATCGTTTCGGGTCACCAGGGTAATAGGCATGGAGACCTGATCACCCGGCGCAAGGGCGTAGATGATCATGCCCAGGTCCACATTCACTGCAGGCTGAAC
>JAPUKI010000110.1 GCA_027295745.1 Acidobacteriota bacterium | reverse complement strand
GGACCGATAGACAGTTCCTGTGTGTCGGCTGGTGATATAGAGACAGTCATCGGGACCAATGGCCAAGCCTGTCGGATTGACCACCTCGGCAAGGAAAGGATGCTTGCTGCCATCGGCATGAACCACGAAGACACTAAAGGGAACCTTTTCCCCTCGAGCTCCACTGAAAGTCACGTACACGTTACCCTTCGAGTCCACCACTGGATTGGACACCGGATGGAGCTCGGAGGCGATCACACGACCAACCTTCAAATCGATGCGATGTTCCCCGTGGCTGCGAACCACCAGACCGTCCCCACATTTTTCAGGAATCCTGACAGTCAAAAAACGGGAGGAGGCCCCGGCAATCTCGGCTTTGACATCACCCACTTCGACCTGGACTCCCGAGGGGTCCTCAAGTCCCTCCACCTCTACTTGAACGGTTCCTCCTGGAAGCGCAATGGTAGGCTTGACCGCTTTTATTTTCATTCAGGAGCCACTATAACACGTGGACAAAAGTGTTCAATGGTAGACTGGTGGTTTTGGAATGTCGAAGAATGACCATCCTGGAGAGTGTATTCGCTTGCTGGGAGTCCAGCAAAACAATCTGAAGAATATCGACGTCGACATCCCGCTCAATCATCTCACCGTGGTGACGGGAGTCAGTGGTTCAGGCAAATCCAGTTTGGTCTTTGACACACTGTATGCTGAGGGACAACGTCGATATGTAGAGTCGCTTTCCGCCTATGCTCGTCAGTTCTTGGAGCGAATCAACAAGCCACGCGTGCGTGAGATCACCGGAATGAGTCCAGCTGTCGCCATTCGCCAGAAGAACACTTCCCGAAATCCACGTTCCACGGTAGGGACAGTCACGGAAGTTTACGACTATTTACGCCTTCTGTACTCCCGCGTGGGCATCATCATTTGCCACGAATGCGGTAGAGAGGTCACAAAGAACTTGATCGATGATGTCATTGAGCAAGTCATGTCTCTGCCAGAAGGAGCCCGCATTTACGTCACCTTTCCGTTCAAGGGGAGCCGCCTGGACCTCAACTCAGACCATCCAGAGAAGGACTTCCCGTTCAAGCTGATCCTCGAAAATCTCCTGAAACAGGGTTTCCGCCGACTCCTTGTCGGAGAGATCTCGAAATCACGCTCTCTTCGTCATCTTCCAGAAGACGAGATTCGATCACTTGAGGAGCTGGAGCAGAGCGAGATACTGCTGGACCGGCTGGTGATTCAACCTGACATGAGAGATCGTCTCGCAGATTCTCTGGAGCTCTGCTATCGAGAGGGAAATGGAATCGCCCAAGTTTATATCCTGGATGGGAAATCCGATGCAAAATCAACCAAACCCCTCCGCTTCACAGAGAGATTTGAATGTCAGTACTGCACAATCTCTTATCGCAGCCTGGATCCTCGATTGTTCTCCTTCAACAACCCCTACGGAGCTTGTCCGACCTGTCAGGGTTTCGGGAACACCATCAGCCTTGATCCGGAACTGATCATCCCCGATCCGACCAAAACCATTCTTGAAGGCCCCATTGAGCCTTTTACCAAACCTCGTTACCGTCGTTTTCAGAAAAAGCTGGAGGCTTATGCCCGGGAAGAAAAGATCCCTCTTGACAGGCCCTTTCAGCAGCTTCCTGAGCGGGTCCGCCGCAAAATCTGGAATGGAGAAGGTCGTTTTCCTGGTGTGAAGGGATTCTTTGCCTACTTGGAAAAGAAAAAATACAAGATGTACGTGCGCATCTATATCAGCCGGTACCGCGGTTATACCCTTTGTCCCGACTGTGGCGGAGAGCGTCTTTGCCAGGAAGCTAGAGACGTCCACGTGGGTGAGAAGAGAATTAGCGAGTTGATCGCCTTACCGATCTCCGCACTCCAGAAATTCTTTTCGGAATGCTGTCTTTCCCCGTCTCAGCACAGCATTGCCGAGAGAATTCTGTGGGAAATCAAGCAGCGTCTGAACTTTTTGACCAAGGTCGGCCTGGAATACCTGACTCTTGCTCGATTGACTTCAACCCTCAGCGGAGGGGAGATGCAGCGTATTCACCTGGCCGCGTCTTTGAGTTCTTCTCTGGTCGGCACTCTCTATATCCTGGATGAACCCTCGATTGGCCTGCACGCGAGGGATGAAAGGCGTCTCATCGAAATCCTCCAAGAGCTCCGTGATCTGGGCAACACCATCGTAGTCGTGGAACACGAAAAGGAGATGATCGAGGCAGCGGATGACATCATCGACATGGGCCCTGGAGCGGGTGAACAGGGAGGAGAGATCATACACAACGGGAATCTCTCTTCACTGCTGGCCAATCCAAATTCTATTACGGGCCAGTATCTCATGGGAAAGCAAAAGATCCCCATACCGGTCTTTCGACGTTCCAGCAATGGGAACTTCCTGACCATCCAGGGGGCCCGACAGCACAACCTTCAAAATCTGACGGTACGCATTCCCCTGGGAGTTCTGGTGTGCATCACTGGGGTGTCCGGATCGGGAAAATCCACACTTGTCCACGACGTTCTTTATGCGGGACTCAAAAAACTCAGGGGAGACTGGAAACAGACAGTCGGCGACTTCGATTGTATAAAGGGAGGAGAGCAGCTGAGCGACGTTTTACTCGTCGATCAAACCCCTATTGGAAGGACTCCTCGATCCAACCCCGTGACTTACATCAAGGCCTTCGATCAGATTCGGAAGATTTTCGCTTCCCTGCGACAGGCTCGCTCCCACAATTTCTCCCCGGGAAGTTTCTCATTCAACATTCCTGGCGGCCGATGCCAAAGTTGTAATGGAGCTGGCACGATCACTGTGGAAATGCAGTTTCTGGCCGATGTACAACTCTTGTGCGAAGACTGCAGAGGAACTCGTTACTCAAACAAAATTCTGCAAGTCACTTATAAGGGGAAAAACATAGCCGAGGTGTTACAACTCACAGCCCGGGAAGCCATAGACTTTTTTAGAGCCTCTCCCGGGCTGTCGAAAAAGCTCAGAATTCTCGATGAGGTTGGTCTGGGTTATCTTCGTCTCGGACAACCGGCCACTACCCTGTCCGGGGGAGAAGCCCAGAGAATCAAGCTGGCCTCCTATCTTTCCAGGCAGACCTCCAAACAACCCCTCTTCCTTTTCGACGAGCCCACCACCGGGTTACACTTTGACGACATTAGTAAGTTGCTGCGGGCCTTTGACCGCCTCATCTCCCAGGGTGCCACCGTCCTGGTCATCGAACACAATCTAGACGTCATCAAATGCGCTGATTGGATTATCGACCTGGGACCGGAGGGCGGTGAAGCAGGAGGGCGGTTGATCGCTGAGGGTCCTCCCGAGACCATCGCCGCCGTCAAAGACTCCTACACGGGTCAGTTTCTGGGAAGGTATCTGAACTAGCCCGGATAATGCATAGGTTCTCGTCATGAGCCACTCGTGGCGCGCGGCGAAAGCGCCGACAGACGGTGGGAGGCACTTGTGCCAAGGCACCTCAGGTGCCGAATCCCCAGACAACTCCAGGTCACTGCCTACTGAGATCAGTGATTCCCACAAGCGACCTCCGGAGCCCCGAAGGGGCGATATGAAATAGCCCAGGGCGCAAGCCCTGGGTAATCGAGCAGTTTTGGCGAGGAGCCCTGTAAGGGCGGCACTCCGAAATCTTTTCTCTCTGTGCCGCCCTTACAGGGCTCTGATCTGCTACTACATTCTACCCAGGGCTTGCGCCCTGGGCTATTTCATGGCGCCCCGTTGGGGCTCAAGAGCACAAGTGCCTCCCACACTCGAAATGAGCACAGCGGTAGATTTCGTCGCTGCAGTAGAGAATTTATGCATAGTCCGGGCTAGCTCTAACTAACTGAGAGCCGTCGAATGGAGCGGGCTGAACCGTCAGACTCGTCGATATCCAGAATCACTGAACTCAGGCAAGGCTCTTCTGTTGCCGGCTTAAAGTGGGACGGTAATCCTGTGAGAAAACGAGACAGAGAGGAGTCGACTTCCATTCCGATAACCGATTCATAAGATCCGGTCATGCCCACGTCGGAAATATAAGCCGTACCCTCTGGAAGAACCCTGGCATCAGCAGTCGGGATGTGTGTGTGAGTTCCGATGACAGCTGAAACCTTGCCGTTCATGAACCAACCGAAGGCAACTTTTTCAGAAGTTGCCTCCGCATGAAAGTCAACCACGATAGCCGATGCTTGTTTTGCCAGCTTGGGAATTTCGCGCTCAGCGAACTGAAATGGACAGTCGATAATCGGCATAAACACCCGTCCCTGAAGATTCACAACCGCCACTAGAACACCGCTTCGGGCCTCTCCCACAAACTGGTACTGACCAGGTCCCCCGGGTGGGTAGTTGCCCGGTCGCAGCAGGCGCGGCTGCTGGTCAAAATAGCCAAAGACTTCCTTCTTATCCCAGATGTGATTACCCGAGGTCATGACATCTACCCCGTAACCAAGGATCTTCTCACCCACTGAAGGGGTGACACCAAATCCTCCGGCTGCGTTTTCGACATTGGCAATAGTGAATTCGATTTCGTGCTCCTGCTGGATCTCAGGAAGCCGCTCCTCCAATATTTTGCGACCGGCACGCCCCACGACATCGCCCACAAAGAGAATTTTCATCGCGGGAACTCACTTAGCATAGTCCACGACCCGCATTTCTCGAATAAGGGTCACCTTGATCTGCCCAGGATACTGGAGTTCATTTTCAATCTTCTTGGTAATATCTTTAGTCAACCAGAAGGCCTGCTCATCTGAGACCTTACTACTCTCGACGATTATCCGCACTTCTCGTCCCGCCTGGAGGGCAAAGGCCTTGGACACACCCGAAAATGACGTTGCCATCTCTTCCAGCTGCTCCAGTCTCTTGACATAGCTTTCCAGGACTTCTCTGCGAGCTCCCGGTCGAGCAGCGGAAGTTGCGTCGGCAGCCTGTACCAAAACAGCCTCGACGGTGCGAAATTCAACGTCAAAATGATGGGCTTCCATTGCATGTATCACCTCGGGACTCTCCTTATATTTGCGGGCCAGCTTCACTCCCAGTTGCAGGTGAGTTCCCTCCATATCCCGATCAACGGCCTTTCCCACATCATGAAGCAACCCACCTCGCTTACACACAGCCACATCGGCGCCTATTTCACGAGCCATGATTCCTGCTAGATAGGCCACTTCTCTGCTGTGAGAAAGAACATTTTGACCGTAGCTGCTCCGATATTTCAGCTTACCCACCAAGAGAAGCAGGTCCGAATGGATACCGTGAATTCCCAGCTCGAGAGCTACCTGTTCCCCCTCTTGAAGAGCAGTGTCCTTCATCTCCTTCTTGACCTTGCTCACCACCTCTTCGATACGACTCGGATGGATTCGTCCATCCTTGATCAGGCGCTCAATCGACAGTCTGGCAATTTCCCGCCGTAGCGGATCGAAACCTGACAAAATCACCGCCTCCGGAGTGTCATCGACGATCAGGTCAATACCAGTCGCCTGCTCCAAGGCACGGATATTTCTCCCTTCTCTTCCGATGATTCGCCCCTTCATATCATCTGAGGGAAGATCCACAACAGAAACTGTAGTCTCCACCACATATTCTGCAGCACAGCGTTGAATGGCTTGGGCGAGAACTTTTCGAGCTTCGCGGGCGGCAGTTTCCCGAGCCTCTTCCTCAATTCGTTTGGCCAACATTGCCGCATCACCCAAGGCTTGTTCTTTGATGGATTGGATGAGAGCATTCTTGGCTTCATCAGCGGTCATCCCTGCCACAGCTTCCAATCGCCTGATCTGATCTGCCCGGGTCTCTTCTAAACTTCGTTCCCCTTCAGCCAGTTTTCTTTCCCGATGTTGGAGTTTCGTCAAGCGTCGATTAGAATCCTTTTCATTGCGAAGTATTTCCTGTTCTTTACTTTGCAGATTATCTTCTTGTCGGCTCAGCTGCCGCTCCCACTGATTGAACTTCCGTCGACCTTCGTGTAGTTCCTTCTCCGCCTCGGAACGCCAGGTAAAGATCTCATCTTTGGCCTCTACCAGCTTCTCCTTCTTCAGTCTTTCGGCATCCTGTTGGGCTGCCTCCTGGATCTCTTCCACCTTCCTTTTCGCTTCCACCACACGCTGGTCTACAAAACGGATCTTCATCACAAACCAGACTATGACTGCCACCGCCGCCACTATTGCGGAGCCGATCAGAGTAGAAATTTGCATAAAATACTCCTGCTCTCTATGGTGAAGTGGCCGTCTTATAAGGAAGGAGCACAGGTGGGGGCTTTCCCCCTGCTCTGTCGTGTAGTCCCCTGAAATTGAACCAGGACTCAGCAGGTAGAAACCTTAGAAGGCAATCAAGAGGACTGGGAGCCAAAGAACGGGTCCAGTAGAGTGCTGAGTTTTTCACTCCTCTCGGTCACGGTCTTTTCCAGAGCACTGAATTTGTGCTGAGCCGAGAAACACTCATCCGCAATGTTCAACGCCGCCAAAACGGCTACTTTCACACTATCAACAGTAGGAGTACGTTCAAAGACATCCGTCATCATCCTGTCGACATATTGTGCCAGCTCCTGAACATACTCGGGATCACCGCCACTGCTCACCTGGTAAGTTTGCTTGAAAATCTCAACGGCCGTAACCTGTTTTGGATCCTCATCCATAGACTATCCCACCTTCGATTAACTTGGTTCCTCCAGGGCAATCACCTTCCTGAGAGCCTGTTCCACCCTGGACCGAATCCTTAGACGGTCATTTCTAAATTGTTTAATGACTTGATTCTTTAAGTTGTTATCTTGTTTGACTTCCTCCAGACTTCTTTTTAATGTTTGAACCTCCTCTTCAAGAGTCCTCACTTCCATTTGAAGACCACTCAAAAGCTGAACCGCTTGAGTGACACGAGTTTCCAACTGGTCGAGAGCCTTTTCCGCCACGGTCACCAACCCACTAAGAGCGAGTTTCTGTAGAAAAAGTTTTCTCCAACAGCGAAGCAATCTCCTCGGTGGAGCGGTTAACTTCTTCCTGCGTTAACGTTTTTTCCGGACTGGCAAAGGTTAACCGTATAGCCAAGCTAACCTTACCCTGAGGAAGTGTAGGGCTTTGGTAGAGATCAATGAGCTCAATGTCGCGGAGATCCGGGATACCCAGTTCCTCCACCACTGATAACATTTTAGCGTATTCTACCTCTTTGTCAACGATAAAAGAGAGGTCCCTCTGGACGGAGGGAAGTCTCTCCAGACGTTCATATCGTGGCTGGGGGAGAGGATGCCTGTAGAGCGGCTCCAGAAGCAGTTCTGCCACGAACACGGGGTGTAGGAACTTCAAGGCATCTTGAAGCCGAGGTTGAAGCTGTCCCAGGGCCCCGCACATTTCTCCATCTACCGAGACGCTGGCGGCGATTCCTGGATGAAGAAAGGAGATATCAGAGACATCCTGAAACTTCCCCTCCCGACCGAGCTTGTCGAGCAAAACCTCTACGATGCCCTTCAGATGGTGAAAGTGAAACTCATCTCGGGCCGTGTTCCAGAAGGGCTGATAAAACGCGCCTGTGGCCACCAAGCCCAATCTCCAAAGCTCCTGAGGGCCCCCCCCCTCATCTGATGTTCCAGGTAGGAAAACCTTACCTAATTCGAAAAGTCTGACGTTCTTGTTTCCATGGTTCAGATTCCGGCGCAATGCCTCCACGAGTCCTGGTACCAGGCTGACCCGCAGATGGGTGTCTTCCTCGCTGAGAGGATTGGAAATGGCGGTCATGGATGGGCCCGAAGTCCAGAAAACGGTCTCTTTCGAAGGGTTCGTGAAGACATAATTAAAGGCCTCCAGAAAGCCAAGGCCCTCCAGTGTTCCTGTCAAAAGGCGGTCATGACCTTCGGTAGCCAAAAAGCTTCCCACACTTGGAGCATTCGGATAGGTACTTTCAATCCGCTCGTAACCATAGTGCCTCGCCACTTCCTCGACCAGATCGTCCTCGATCCCCACATCTACTCGAAAACTCGGCACTTGCCAGGTATTCTTTTCGGTTTGAGAAGCCACAAACTCGAGGCGTGACAGAGTATTAGTGACAAACTCG
Source organism: Acidobacteriota bacterium (assembly GCA_027295745.1). GTDB lineage: Bacteria > Acidobacteriota > UBA6911 > RPQK01 > JADFOI01 > JADFOI01. The sequence continues at coordinate 8,408 of JAPUKI010000110.1, read as the reverse complement.
GGATCGATCTCCACCCCCAGGACTTTTGTAATTCGTGGGGAGCGCAGTTGAACAGAGTTTCGAGCTGGGGGATTGGGATACTCATCAATAACCGGTCCCGCCATAACGCCACCTGCAATTTCCTGAATCAATCGGCAGGTGCGATTCAGGGCCTTTACGGGAATCTCCGGATCAGCTCCCCGTTCAAAGCGAAAGGAGGCTTCCGTGCGAAGGCCCTGGTTCTTTGCCGTCTTGCGAACCGAGGCGGAATCAAAGTAAGCACTCTCCAGCAAAAGAGTGTGCGTGTCCTGGGAAATCTCACTTTCCTCTCCTCCCATTATCCCGGCCATGGCAACAGGACCTCTAGCATCACAAATGACCAGCATGGAGGAGTCCAGCTCACGCTCAACACCGTCCAGGGTGGTGAGGCGTTCTCCGGCCTCGGCAACTCGGACAATGATGCGATGTTCCTTCAACTTGTCGTAGTCGAAGGCATGCAGTGGGTGGCCCATTTCCAGCAGCACATAGTTTGTGATGTCGACAATGTTGTTAATGGGCCTTTGCCCAACGGCTTCTAAACGTGCCTTGAGCCATCCGGGGGATTCTGCAATAGTGAGCCCGGAAAGAACACGTGCCGCATAGCGTGGACACAATGTGCGATTCTCGATGGTCACACTGGTGGCCAAAACAGTGGATTGATCCGCCCCATTCGGGGGAGGGGAAAAGTCAGGGAACTTGAGCTGAAGTCCAAAGTGAGCGGCAATTTCACGAGCGATTCCAAGGTGATTCAGGCAATCAGGACGGTTCGTCGTGACTTCCACGTCAAAGATGTAGTCGGTCTCGAGCTCTTCAACCTCCTCAACAGCCAAACCCACCCGTGTCAGGGCCTCGGCGATTCCACCGACCTCGACTTCCGAGAGGTCCAAATTCACGAAATCCTGGAGCCATTGATAGCTAACCTTCATGACACTTTCCCGGAGGGCTCAAAACTGGCGGAGGAAGCGGAGGTCATTTTCAAAAAACAAGCGCAAATCGTCCACCTGATGTTTCAGCTGCGCAATGCGATCAATTCCCATACCCCAGGCAAATCCGGTGTATTTCTCAGAATCATAACCCACCATCTGGAAGACTCGGGGATGAACCATCCCGGCACCCATAATTTCAATCCAGCCGCTGCCCTTGCACACCCGACAACCCTCCCCGGCACAGAAGATACAGCTGATATCCACCTCTGCTCCCGGCTCCACAAAGGGGAAGTAACTGGGACGAAAACGGACTCGAGTGTCAGCAGAGAACAACTCTTTCAGAAAAACTTCCAAGGTCCCTTTCAAATCCGCCAACGTGATTCCTTCATCAACCACTAGCCCTTCCATCTGGTGAAACATGGGACTGTGGGTAGCGTCGGTTGCATCGCGCCTGTAAACCCGACCGGGCACAACTATTCGCAGCGGCGGATCTTGTTTCTCCATGGTCCGGATCTGCACTGGAGAAGTGTGGGTCCGCAGCAGCAACTTATTGGCCAGGTAAAGAGTATCTTGATCATCACGAGCTGGATGGCCTGTGGGAATGTTGAGGGCCTCAAAATTGTAGTAATCCGATTCCACCTCCGGACCCGACATGACTGTGAAGCCCATCCGAACGGAGATCTCCTCCATCTCCCGCCAGACCTGTCGCAGAGGGTGGAGCCCGCCTTGTACAAAGTGATATCCAGGTAAAGTGACGTCGATCTGTTCTGTTTCCAGTTGGAGCCGGTGTTCCCTTTCTTTGAACTCTGCCTGCCGCTTGGACAAGGCAGCCTGCACTCGAGCCTTCAACGCGTTGAGTTGCCGACCTGCCTCAGATCGATTTTGAGGAGATAAAGCTTTGAGGTTCCTGAGTTCCAGACTGACCAGACCTCTGCTTCGACTGAGATACTTATCCTTGAGAGCAGTCAGCTCACCTGAACCAGAAACTGGCTCCAGGTCTCGACAAAAATCGTCCCACAGAGGATGAACTTCGTCCTGGGAGGATTTCACTAATCGGCAAGCGCCTCTTTGGCTGTCCGCATAATTTCCTCAAATGCTTTTTCGTCACGAACCGCCAAATCCGCCAGCACCTTTCTGTTGAGATTTATACCAGCCTTATTGAGACCGTGGATGAATTGACTGTAAGAGCAGCCATGTTGTCTAGCCGCAGCTGCAATGCGAATAATCCATAGCCGCCGAAAGCGTCTCTTCTTCTGCCTCCGGTCCCGGTAGGCATAGTTCAGCGACTTAATGATCTGCTGTTTGGCAGCCTTATGCAGTTTGCTCTTGGTTCCCCAGTAGCCCTTGGCCTGCCTTAAAATCTTCTTTCGGCGTCGAAGCCTTTTCGTTCCACGTCTAACTCGGCCCATAATCTAAAATCTACCTCAGTTTCAGCATCATCTTGACACGTTTTTCGTCAGACTTACTCACCGTTGCCGATTTTCTCAAACCCCTTTTTCGCTTCGAAGACTTCTTGGTCAGAATATGACTGCGATGGCTGTGCCCTCTCTTGATCTTCCCGGTTCCAGTCAACTTAAAGCGTTTTGCTGCTGCTCTTTTCGTCCTTAGTTTCACGGTGCACTCCCTTCTTGGGACTCAGAATCATTGTCATGGTATGTCCCTCCAGCTTGGGCGCTCTTTCCATAGCAGCAAACTCGTCGAGCTCATCCACCAAACGTCGTAATATCTGTTCCCCAATTTCGGCATGCGTGACTTCCCGGCCCCGGAACATCACCGTGGCCTTGACCTTGTGTTCCTCTTTCAGAAACCGGAGAATATGATTCTTTTTGAAGTTGAAATCATGCTCGTCGATTTTGGGCCGAAACTTGACCTCTTTGACCTGGACCGTCTTTTGATGCCTCTTTGCCTCTTGGGCCCTCTTGCTCTGCTCATAGCGGTACTTTCCATAATCAATGATTCGGCAAACAGGCGGATTGGCCGTTGGTGCAACTTCCACCAAATCAAGCCCTCTTTCTTCCGCCAACTGGAGTGCCTGCCCAGGAGTCATAACTCCCAATTGGCTCCCATCCTCGTCAATCACCCGAAGTTCACGGGATCTTATCTGATGATTAATACGAGTTCTATTGATTCGTTTCCTCCACTACTTTCTTATCAACAAGATCATGGATCAGGTTTGCAAGATCCTCAACCTTCATAGTCCCCTGCTCGCCCTGGAAGCGATTGCGAACGGCCACCGTGTGGGCTGCCGCTTCTTTTTCCCCTACAATCAGCATATACGGGACTTTCTGCACCTGCCCTCCCCGAATCTTGTATCCCAGCTTCTCATTCCTGAGGTCTGTTTCCACTCGAAGGGCTCCCCTCTCTGCTTCCTGAAGCTCCTTTTCAATCTGAAGAGCATACTCATGATGCTTTTCGCTGATCGGGATGATGAGTGCCTGAACTGGGGCCAGCCAGAGGGGAAAAGCTCCCCCATAGTGCTCAATCAGAATTCCCATGAAGCGCTCGAGAGATCCCAACAGAGCTCGGTGAATCATGATCACAAGGTGATCCCTGGAATCAGCTCCCACATAGGTCACCTTGAAACGCTCCGGCAAACTGAAATCGAACTGAAAAGTGCTCAACTGCCAGGGTCGTCCCAGCACATCCAAAACCTCCACATCGATCTTTGGGCCGTAAAAGACAGCTTCACCTTCACTTCGCTTATAGGGCCATCCCTTGTTTTCCAGTGCTTGAACCAAAACAGCTTCGGCTTTCTCCCAGTCGTCGCTCTTTCCTGCATAGTGCTCCCGGTGAGCGGAATCACGAACCGACAAGGTCACTTCAAAACGATCGAAGCCAAAGCTTTCCAGAATGTATTCAGCCAGATCGAGAGTCTGTGTCACTTCATCCAAGACCTGATCCGGACGGCAGAAGATGTGGGCGTCATCCTGGGTAAAACCACGGACCCGTAACATGCCGTGAAGAGTCCCTGATTTTTCATGCCGATAGACCGTTCCGAACTCTGCAAACCGCACAGGCAATTCACGATAACTTCGCTTGGTGGACTGATAAATCAGGATATGCCCAGGACAGTTCATGGGCTTCAGCACGTACTCTTCCTCATCCACAGGCAAGATGTACATGTTCTTTTTGAAGTATTCGTAATGCCCCGAAGTCTTCCAGAGGTCACTCTTGGCAATATGAGGTGTGTATACGAACTGATACCCTCGTCTGGTCAGCTGGAGACGCAAAAAATCCTCAATCAGTTCTCTGACCTTCGCTCCTTTGGGATGCCAGAAAACCAAACCGGGAGCCACTTTCTCCTGAAAACTGAAAAGGTCCAGTTGTTTCCCAACTCGACGATGATCACGCTTGAGAGCCTCCTCTAATTTGGCCAGGTACTCATGTAGTGCCGTCTCTTCGAAGAAAGCGGTACCGTAAATTCGCTGCAGTTGTGTGCGCTGTTCATCCCCTTTCCAATAAGATCCGGCCACAGACAACAGCTTGAACACACCAATTTGGGAGGTAGAGAACACATGTGGACCCTTGCAAAAATCAACCAGCTCGCCCAACTTGTAACAAGAGAGCACTTCCCCGTCTCGCTCCTCTATCAGTTCGGTCTTGAGAATTTCTCCTTCATGCTGAAAGAGTTTTAGCACTTCCTCTTTATTGACAATGGAAGGCTCAAAACGCAGATCCTGATTCCTGATCTCCAGCATTCTCTTCTCGATCTCTTCCAAATCTTCTTCAGTCAACCGGTGAGGAGTCTGAAAGTCATAGTAAAAGCCTTCATTGGTCGCAGGCCCGATACCCAAGTGCACGTCCGGGTAGAGCTGGGTGACGGCCAGCGCCATGAGATGAGAGGTCGAATGGCGTAGAATTTCCAGAGCCTCCTCGGAATCCGTCACCTCAAAAGTCTTGCCATCTCTGCGGATGGTCCTTAATTCCAGCTCTGACACAATGCCTTGACCAAAAGTCAAAATGGTAGGTGCGAGCGGATTTGAACCGCTGACCCCTTCCGTGTCAAGGAAGTGCTCTCCCCCTGAGCTACGCACCTACGCTCTGAGTGATCACTCATAATAAATGGGTTGACATAAGCCACAACAGACAACGCACAAGGGACAAGCATTGCTGCTGTCGATTGCTCGTTGTCTGTTGTGTGTTGTCGACTTCTGGTGTCTCCTGTCATAAAATCGGGCTAGTTCGTTGCAAACGCTGTCCGCCCTGTGGCGCCCCCTGAAAATTTGGGACCCGCTTGCTTCTGGTCAACGTCTCTGGTCAGTTGCCAGTTCCCGATAGGAACTCTCCTCGCCTCCTCGACAAGGACAAAATCACTCTCAGCGATACAACGACAATCGATTCAAGGAGACACTAGCTATGAGATCTATTAGATCGCGGCTTTGAGAGACTTGCCGGCTGAGAACTTGGCAACTCTCTTAGCCGGAATCCTGATCGGTTGTCCAGTCTGGGGATTGCGGCCCATGCGGGCGGCTCGGTTGGAGGCCGAGAAAGTCCCAAAACCCACAATCGTTACTTTATCTCCTTTTTTAAGAGACACTTGCACATTCTTCACAAAAGCATCCAGTGCTCCCCCAGCCTGGGTCTTCGTGATGTTCGCATCTTTAGCAATTGCCTCAATTAACTGACCTTTGTTCATCTCTCCTCCTTTTGATTGACTGATTTAAGGTTTAAGTTGATGGATTAGTGCCCTAATATTAGCTGAGTGTTAGGCAGCCTCTCTCAACAATTGACTACGGATCTGCTTGAGTCCCTCCTCAAATTGCAGCTCACGAATGGCACTGTTGAGTCTCTGATAGAACTCATCTCGATAAGTTGGTTCAGTCTCGTCAGCAGTATTTTCAAAATAAAAGTTCGTCACAAAACCTTGATCGGGAGATCGAATCTCCGGGGAGATTCCCGACTCGCTCAGATCTCTACTCTGAATGGGTGTTCCTGTGGCACGATAGAACAGTCCTGTTAGAATTTCCAGGACTGCACCATCTTCCAGGAAAATAAATTCTTGAATCGAACCCCGACCATCAGTCCTTTCTCCGACCGTCACAGCGATCTCATTATCCTCCAGAGCCGCAGCAAATACTTCCGCTGCTCCGCTACTCCCCCGGTCAATCAACAAGACTATTCGAATATCCGAAACGATCGGATCCGTCAAGGAAAAAAACTCTGTCTTTTCGCCATCACGATTGTTAACAGTCAGAATCCTCTTGCCTTTGGGAAGAAAAAAATCACTGATCTTGACAGCCTCTCCAAAACCACCCAGGGCTGTTCCTCGCACATCCACCAGCAGTCCTTCCATTCCAGACGATTGCAGCATCTTCAGCTTTGAGGAAACGAGTTGTGCAGCTCCTTCCTCGAAGTGGGGAAGTGATAAGAATCCGATTCCATCCTCCACAATACGAGCGGAAATTTCGGGGAGGTGTTTCTCTTCACGAACCAATGCGATCTGTAAAGGGACGCTTCTACGAGCTCGGATCAAACGGAGGTCTACTGAACTCCCTTCCCTGCCAACCAACAATCTCCGGGCCTCCCACAGACTCATTTGACTCGTCCCCCGACCGTCGATGGACTCCAGGAGATCTCCTGTACGCAAGCCCCTTTTCGCTGCCGGACTACCTGAAACAACGGAAACGACATAGGCATAACCATAACGTCTGGAGATGATGATTCCTGGTGAGGCCGTCATTTCACCTCTTGACCTCTGAATCTCCTCATATGTCTCCCCATCAATGAAGCTCGAATAGGGGTCCAATGCCTCCATCATTCCGTGGAGGCCACCTCGCATGAGTTTCTCCAGGTCCGGTTCCTCAACGTAAGACTCTCTGACTTTGGTGAGCACGTCCGTGAAAATCCTAAGACCTCGATAAGCATTGTCTTTCGCCGAAACTCTGTTCATCATTCCGCCGACTATGCCATAGACGACAAAGACCGCAGAAAGAAAAATCATCGTGACTTTAGCTTTACTCAGCATCGATTTCCTCTAAACTATCGGGGCACTGCCGCGATATAATTATAGCTTAGGAACTTTACTGCAACAATGCAAGAGAATGCGATAAATAATGGATTTGGTGCCTCGTTGAAGCGATGGATGGCTTTGGATGTCGGTTCGAAGACGATTGGCGTTGCCGTCACGGATCCCTTGAAGGTGACCGTCCGGCCCTTGAAGACGCTGATTCGAGACAATCTGGACATGGATACTGAGATAATCTGCCAGCTCATTGAAGAACAGCAGATCGAAAGACTTGTGGTGGGAATGCCTCGCCATCTGGGAGGCCAACGCAGCACTACACTCAACCTTATCGAACCTCTGGTGAATCGTTTGGAGCAAGCCTTGGAGATCCCCATAGAACCGGCAGAGGAGCGCCTCTCGACTAAGGAGGCAGAGCGGCTTATGGCAGAAGCGGGTTTGGCCGTTGCCGAGAGGCGCAAAAGGCGGAATGAATTTGCAGCAGCTGTGATCCTACAGTGGTATTTAGAGGAATCACAATGATGGAACGACTCAAGTCTTCACGAGGTCTGATTCTTTTGGCCGTGCTGGCAAGTCTCGTCACAGTCTCCTTGTTGGCGTGGTTAATGATCCAGATTTATCAACCTTACCGGGGTTATGAGGGGGCTCATCAACAGGTTGTCATCCAACGGGGTTCCACGGTTCCCCAAATTGCCGGAACTCTGGAATCTCACGGTATCGTCCGCTCTTCCTTGCTCTTTGAATGGTACGCTCGGTTTTCCTACAGGCCCTTAATACTGCAGGCTGGAGAATATCGGTTTGAGGAGCCTATGAATCTTCCCTCGGTAACAAAAACATTACAGGCAGGCTTGGTCCACCATTACCGCGTCACCATCCCCGAAGGCCTGGACATGCATGAGATTGCCGAGCGATTTACTGGTGAAGGATTTGGAGCGACCGACCAGTTTCTTGAAGCCATGCAGCGTACAACCCTGATGGATGACTGGGATCCTCGCGCTGAGAACAACCTGGAGGGATACCTCTTCCCGGACACCTACTTTCTGACTCGAGACATAAGCGAGGAGGAAATTGTGCAAGTCATGGTGGCCAATTTCCGCAAAGCATGGACTCCAGAGCGATTAAAGCGAGCGGAAGAATTGGGTTTCACAACCCGTGAGGTCATTACCCTGGCCTCTTTGATTGAAAAGGAAACGGGACTCTCAAATGAGCGTTCGCTCATCTCTGCGGTCTTCCACAATCGGCTCCGGAAAAATCTCAAACTGGAATGCGATCCAACCGTCATTTATGCAGTCAAACTGGTGAAGGCGTTCGACGGGGTGATCAATCAGAGCGACCTGAAACTCGACTCTCCTTACAATACCTATCTCTACCCCGGTTTACCTGCCGGCCCTATTGCGAATCCAGGACTTGCATCCATTGATGCCGCGCTGTATCCAGCGGAAGTAGACTACCTCTTTTTTGTCCTGGCAAACGAGGGAAGGCACATCTTCTCGAGCAACTAC
>JAPUKI010000011.1 GCA_027295745.1 Acidobacteriota bacterium | reverse complement strand
AAGTCAAATTCATAACTGTACTTGACGAAGAAGGCTCGCTCCAGCGGATCAAAGGCTTCACCAGGAGTCTCATAAGTCTCATTGTAGACCACGTAAAGACCGGTGCCAGAGGTGTTGGTGAGCCCAAAACGGATGTTGCTGCTGAATTCCTGGGAGCGGCTGTTGTATTGAAAAAAGGTCTGAATAAAACGATCAGGGGTAAAGGAATAGTTAATCCTGAGGCGGGCTAGATTCGTGTTGAAGTGTCCCCAGTCAGCCTTCACGTCGGTGGTGACGAAGCTGAAAGTGGTGATGAATTGAGGACCGGTTCGAAATCCCAAGGAGGTGCCGTAACTCTTGAGATCGCCCTCGAAAAAGCCACCCAGGTTGACATTCAGGTCACCAAAAATCGAGGCTGAGGGGTCTGATCCCACAAAGAGATTATATTCATTAAAACGGTAGATGCCGGCAGGAACCGTGACTCCAGGATGGGGGTCGAAGGGCTCCCGCAGAAACTCATAGTTACGGTTTGTGGTGATGCCTACACTGCCGCCATTGGTGAGACGAATCTCCAGGTCCCAGTGCTGGCGTTCGGTCTCCAGTAACCCGTCAAATCCGTAATGGCGGGTTATGGAAGCGTGAGGATTCCATTGTCGTACCGGCCCCGATTCGGGACTGGGAGTGAAAGCAAATCCGATCCTTGGTCTGCGGAAGCCCCGCCGGGGAACAAACCCCAGCTCCGGATTGAAGTTGTCCTGGATCTCCATGTATCTCGCTTCAAATCGCCACAGATCGCTCCTGTACTCGGCGAAGATGTTTCCAGCGTAATCATCCCCGGACACTCCGGGAGAGTAACTCTTGGCCAGATAACTGGTCAGGATCAGGTGCTCTCCAAACCCTAACTGCAAATCGGTTCCCCAGGCGCGGTTGTAGGCTGAGCCCCCCAGCAGCTCTCCACTGTTGTCTCGATTGGTGAACATGACTCCAAGGCTGCTTCTGGTACGAAACTCTCTGCGGATGCGCCCCACAAAAAAGTTTTGACCCGCAACCAGGTCTTCATCGTTGCCTGTCTGGATGGAAAGGATGCCCAGGTTGAAGCGATCGAGTTTCCCCGTCAGCCGGGCTCCTGCTCGGATGGGAACCTCACGGCCGTCCTCAATACCGATTCTGCGGCTAAAGAAAAGATCCATTTCCCGTGGAGTTCCAAAGGCAAAGGTGCCGGCATTTTCCAGGAAGAAGGAGCGTTTTTCGGGGAAGAAAAGGTTGAATCGGGTCAAATTGATCTGCTCGTCATCGACCTCGACCTGCGCAAAATCAGTGTTCACGGTCACGTCCAGCGTTATCGCGGAGGTGAGTCCGTATTTCACGTCAAAACCGACTGCGTTATTAAAGTCAGACTCCGAGAGGGTGTAGTCTTTCTCTGGACCCAGCAGAACGTAGGGAGTGAACTTGAGGTTGCGGGTGGAATGAACTTCAAGTGAGTCCAGCTCTCCCGCCAGGGACAGCCGATAGATGCTGTATGCCTGGGGAATTTCAGCCCAGAAAGACTGCTCATTCTTGCGGCGGACGTTCCGCATCACATTCAGTCCCCATTGCTGAGGTTCCTGACTGTCCTTGAAGCGGAGGGACTTCAGTGGAATCTCCATCTCTGCTTCCCATCCACGCTCGGTACGGGCGGTGCGGACGGTCCAGGCGACATTCCAGTTCAGGTTGACGGCGGCCACGTTTCCCCGCGACGTTGTGGACGTTGCCGAACTACCCACACCCCCAGTACCACTGGCTCGGCCACCACTGACCCCTTCATTCAGGATTTGGGCATCGTACTGGATCCCGGAGGGATTCGTTCCAAACAGGAATCCATTCTGGTGATCATGATAGGTGTCCAGGATAATCAGGATAGAATCGGAATCGCCCAGATTCCCGTCTCTGCGGCTCTGTGTGTCCACAATCTGATCCGGCTCCGAATCGAAGCAGATCACTCCGATGTAGAGGGCATCTTGCGTATAGAGAAATCGAACTTCGGTTTTTTCAGTCGCTGGCGCTCCCAATACCGGACGCTGCTGCAGGAAATCGCTCGCCATGGGAGCTGCTTCCCACTCCTGCTCATTCACGCGCCCGTCCACAACAGGAGGGTTTTCGACCCTGACGGCACTGACCGAAGGCTCGGCACCCAGGGCCAGAGTGAAGCAAAACAACGAGACCAGAGACGCTAGTGCAACTTTTTCCCACACGGTGAATCCTCCGCCTGACGGAATTCGGGGACAGTCCCCGAATTCCGTCGTGTAAAGATATGCTTCGGAAAGACACCGAGTCAAGGACGGAAAAGGTCTGGAGGAATCCTTCCAGGTGAGCCCTTGAATGAAAACTTGCAGGAGAGATGCTCTGTTGATAGTCTCCTCTGAAGATCGACTTGGTACTGACTGTTTTTCAATAAAGAGAGAGTAATGAACTCCACAAGAACAAGTATGACAGCCATCGTTCTGAGTATTCTTTGGGCTGTCTTGGCAGTTCCCACTGCTGGGCAGGTTCCCTCCTCTCTGGCAGAGAGATTGTCCAAGAGAGATCTTTTCACTCGAATGGGTTCCTTGATGGAGCAGGGGAATCTGGCCGGGGCGGAAATATTTCTTCGGGAAAATGTTCAGGCATTGGGTGAAGAACTGCAGGAAATTCTCGACGATGTCGATCGAGGTTTTGACGAACTGGGCAGACAGAAGGCTCGCAATGATATCTTGCAGCAGGGATTCCGTGAGTTTGAAGTCGATCTGGCCAAAAGCGAAAGGGTTTTCCAACTTTACAGCGATCTGACAGGGCAGCGGAACCACCTGGTGCGTTTTCAAGCCAAGCGACTGCGCATCAAGGGAGCCGAGCTCACCAATCACGCCGATTTCCTTTGGGATAGCCTTGAATATGAGCAGGCCCTTCAGGAGTACGCCGAGGCCATTCGGGTCTTGCAGGAAGCCATTCCTTTAGCGCGGTCGGTGCAGGATAACAAGCTGCTCGAGTCCTGCCTCAATAACATCGGCTATGCCGCCATCTATTCAGGGGATCATGCCGATGGCTTAAGCAAGTTCTCTGAGGCCTTGGAGGTTGCTGAGGAAAGAGGAGATCCTATCCATCAAGGACAGTATTTGCTGAATCTGGGGACATTTTACCTCTATGTCGGTCAGCCGGAAGACTCCCTCCGCTACAGTTTGCGGGCGGTCGAAGTGATTCAACAAATCGGCCGCAGGACCTGGGAGGCCAATGCTCTCTTGAACCTGGGTTCGACTTATTTAGTCATGAATCAAAATGAGCAGGCTCAAAGCTACTTGCAAAAAGCTCTGCAAAAGTCCCAGGAAGCAAACGACCGGCGCAGTCATGGGAGAGCTCTCTACAATTTAGCCTTGATCACCGCACGTTCCGAGGAGTGGGAAGAAGCCGCTGACCTGATGGCACAAGCTCTTGAATGGTATCAGGATCATGAAGAGGTCTATGCCCGGGCCGAGCGGACAGTGCTGCGCTATCATGGTCTGTCTTTTCTGAGCCGTACCCACCGGAGATTGAACAATCGCGAGAAAGCAGGACAGTACACTCGTGCACTGACAGACCTGTCCGCCCAGGAGCCGAGTAAACTGGCTGCCTATTTGGCGGACCCCCATCTGAACTTTTACAAGTGGCAGGACTTTAGGGATCGAAAGAATCGAGAAACAGGTCGTTTCTAATCCTCGACTCGCTTGATCGATCGGATCACCACAGTTTCAACTGGGGCATCCCCTCTAGCGGTTTCTACCGTGGCGATCTTGTCCAGAACGTCCAGACCGGAAACCAATTTCCCAAAGACAGCATATCCCCAGCTATTCTCTCCTTGATAATCGAGATTGGCGTTATCGCTGTGGTTGATGAAAAACTGGGCGGTGCCGCTGTGCGGATCACCAGTGCGCGCCATGGACAGAGTTCCGCGGCTGTTTCCCAGGCCGTTATCGGCCTCGTTCTGAACGGGATCACGCGTTGGTTTACGCGTCATGTCAGTGGTGTACCCGCCGCCCTGGATCATAAAGCCTTCGATGACGCGGTGGAAGATCGTTCCATCGTAGAACTTGTCATCCACGTACTGCAGAATATTCTTGACGGTTTCTGGCGCCTTCTGGGCGTCCAGTTCGGCAACCATCGTGCCCAGGGATGTTTCAATTTCCAACAAGGGTTTGTCTCCTGTGGTCTGTCCGTAAACGGTAGTGAACGTTACCAGGAGCCCTAGCAGCACCCCTAGAGAAAAATGGCGCAGGCAGGCCCCGACATTGGACTGGTGGTGGTTGGGTTTCATGTGTTTCTCCTTGTCTTGCAGCCGCAGGGCCTCTTAAAACATCGGCCGCCATCGGCTTTCAACCTCCTGGTCTGGTGCTCAGGCTGGAAGCTCGCGGTAGCACAAATTTGTAAAAGTACTCTTCGAACTTACCGGGGTACTCCAGCTTCCACATCGTGAAATCGTGCCGGTTTTGTTCCAGAA
>JAPUKI010000109.1 GCA_027295745.1 Acidobacteriota bacterium | reverse complement strand
CAGCCAGGGTCAGGCGGCCGCTGATCAGACCCTCGATATCAGGCAAACCCTGGACAGGAATGAGTTGCAGATAAGGACCTAGAGGGAGTTGCTTCAACTCCGATTTGGCATGGACCCTGTAGGGATCAACCAGTCCGAGATCTCCCTCAAACAGGAAGGGATTTCCGAGGTAAAGATGCTGGACACGGAACTCGAGAGCCTCTCCCTGGCTTTTTGCCTGCAGCGAGACGTTTTCCAGAACGTGATCTTTGACGACAATTCGAGGTCCCTCCAAGAGAAGTTCCAGGTGGGGCTCACTGAAGTTTCCCTTTCCTTTGAGGTGGAAGTTGATGGGCCCCTTCACCGCAATCCTTTTTTGCAGCCAAACCATGTCATCGAGTGGGAACCGGCTGCCTTTGATGTCGACCCGATAGGTTTCCTCGTCCAGATCCACAGCCATCTGGCCGGAGACCGTGCCTTGCCGGATGGAGCCTTGAAATCGTTGCAAAAAAATCTTCCTGCCCTCAACTTCAACCTGTGCACTGAAAAGGTCGAGTCGCTCGCCGTAGATTCTTGGCTGTGTGACGGAAATCCTTCCGTTGCCTCTGTAATCACTCAAGTCGATTTGTTCCAGGTGAAGTTGACCGCTGATGGCTCCCTCAATAGGGAACGCCTGATCGGCGGCGGTGAGGAAACGCTCGATCGGGACTTCATTCAATTCAAGTTCGAGAGCCTTCAAGGGTCGAACTTCTGTGGGGTCGAGGACCAGAAGCAAGGAAGTGCGAAGATCAAATCCGGGACCCAGGAGCCGAGCATCCTCAAGCTGTAAGGTATCCTCAGATAAACGCACCTGGGACTCGAAGTCACCCAGCAATTCGTCTCCGAAAAAGATCCGCTCACTTCGGACGGTTCCTCTCAGCCCAAACGGATTCGTCCCGCCCTCGAGTGTTCCCGAAATACGGGTGGGCCCCCTAAGATCGATGGAATCCTGGTCGAGGAATCGTTGTGGAATTTCTGTGTACCCTGCCAGTGTGAAGAGTTCATCACTCTGCTGGGACAGGAGATCGAGCTCCAATCGATAAGCTCCCGAGAAGCTCACTGAACCGCTATAGTTGATCACGCTGGCGGGTGTACGCAGGACACCATCCTTGAGGTGGAGTTCCTGTTGTTCAAAGGAAATCGAGGAATCTCCCTGGAAGGAGAGAGCGGGGACCATCGGCTTGTCCTTCGGACCTTGAGGAGGGAATTCTCCCTGGTAGGAAAGGTGACCCTGGCCACTCGCTTCTCCCCACTGAAGTCCGGGCCAATTGATTCGGCCGGTGAAACCTGCGAAGCCGTTGACCCGGATCGTCTCCTGGCCCAAATCGGAAAGGAGAGGAGCCATGGTGATCTGAGATGCGTCAACCTGTAAAGTAGAGGTGCCGTCACCCTTCCAATTCAGTTTCCCCTCTCCTCGCACGCTGCCGCCATAGAATTGAGCATAAAGCCCCTCGAGGGTGACCGCTTCAGGATCCACCAGGACATCGGCTGTAATGTTCTGAAAAGGAAGATCGCCCCATTGAACCAAATCAGAGCTCGCTTTCCCCTGGAATAAGAAGGTTCCTTCACCGGCCGAGAGTGTCCCCCTAAGAGAGAGACGGCCTTCCTGGAATTGAGAGTTGAAGAGGGATTGTTCCAGTTGGGCGAGATCAACAGAGAAATCGGTGTCAAAACGATAAACCCCATTCTGGATGTCACTGATGTTGCCTTCAGCACGGACTTCCAGCTCCTCAGAATCCATCACCAGCGACAGGACTCGAAATTGGTTTTCCAGGAATTCGAAGTCCAGGGACAGGGTTAAGTCGGTGATACTGAATTCTTCGAGGGTTAGATCCAGGTTTTCAAAGCTGGTGTGACCGAGATATCTCTGTTGATCGGGTACATAGCGCAGAGTGGCGGCCAGTCCTCCTTCTGCCGAATCCAGGAAGAATGGTTGGTTCTTGTAGAAAATCAATCCCCGATTCAATGCCAGTTGCTTGATTTCCAATCTTGGGAGAGAGAACTCGCCCTGTTGCTCCTGCAGGTCCGGAGACAAAAAAATGTTGGAAAAGTTGAATTTCTGGTTGGGATCCTCAGCCAGGTGGACATGAGGATAATCGAGAATCAGATTGTCCAGGGAGACAGAAGCAGAAAAAAAACTGGTAATAGAGAAGTCCAGCAGGATACGGTCAACGTCGATGGCCGGTTCTCGACCGGGGTAGGTTCGGTTAAACAGTTGGAAATTGAAAATTTCGACCTGGACCCCGAATGGCCAAACTTCAACGCTTCCAATTTCAACGCGAACCTGGAATCGCTCCTGGAGAGTCTCGATGATCTGGCTTTTCATCCACTCTGCAAAAGCATCGCTGCGGACATGCACCACGATAGCAGTTGCCGCCGCCACCAGGAGGAAAAGGAGCAAGAGTAACCCTAACTTGTAAAATCGCCGCATCAGACTACTCAGAAGTGGCTAACCTCTACCTCGCTCGTCACGAAAACCTATGAATAATCCCGGCTCGCGAACTCCCGCAACTCATCAACTGTCTAGATTAAATTTTAACAAAAAAGGTGCACCTGGAGATGTTTGCACCGGTTGGGAACTAGCCCGGATTATGCATAGGTTCTCTACTGCACCGACGAGATCATCCGGCGTGCTGCACCGCCTACGTTGCCCTCGGTCGGCCTCCTTAGTGCCTCGTTTCATAGATACGGTGGCGTTCGTGGCGAGCGCGACGGCATCAAGTTCGCGAAGCGACAACGACACGATGTCAAGGTGCATCGTGGAGGAGGAGCGACAAAGAAATTGATGCCGTCCCGCCGCCACCCTTCGGGCTGATGGGGGTTGCGGGCGACCTCTGTGTCGCTCGTCGCCGCCGATGTCCCTGCATCACCTTCTCCTTGCTCCTTGATTTCGCCTCGCAAGCCCCATCAGCGAACGTTACCCTATCTATGAAGCGAGACACTGAATGTACCGTACAGTACGTTTGCGGGGGGCGACCCGCAAGCGGGTGCCCCTCGCGCGTGGAGCAACGCACTCAGGTCAGCGCTTTCGTCGCTTCGTGACGAGAACCCATGAATAAACCGGGCTGGGGAGCGGTCGAACCTAAATTCTCAATTCAGGATGGGCAGGTTCTTGGCAAGATCGTTGAAGATCACAATCCCCATGAGAAGGATGAGAAAGACAAAGCCCACCTGAAAGATGCGTTCCTTGACACGCATGCTGAGGTCTCGCCGAATGAGCCCTTCTATGCCAAGCAGTGCGATCACACCACCGTCCAAGATGGGTATCGGCATCAGATTGAAAATCCCCAATTGCAGTGAGACCAAGGCCATGAAGTTGAGGAGTGGAACCAGACCCATTGCTGCGGCCATTCCGGAAAAGCGGGCAATCTCGATGGGCCCGGACATGGCTCGTAAAGAGGTACGCCCCGTAAAGATCCTTCCCACCACATTGAAGGTCAACAAGGTCAACTTGAGGTTCCGCTCGAATGAATGCTTCAGTGCCTGCAGGAATCCGTACTGCTCCAATTGCATGTACTCCACTGTCGTGCCAATGCGCCAGCGGTCCTCCATTTGAACGGCAGCAAAGGTCGTCTCGAAAACTTGGTTGTCTCTGAGGACTTCAAACTTAAGAGGGCTTCCCTCGGAGGCGTTGATCAGTCGGGCGCTTTCGTCAAATCCCACTGTGGACTTGTTCCCCATTGTGACTCTGACGATCTCATCTTCGGGCCGGAGTCCAGCCTCAGTTGCAGGGCTGTTCGGTTCAACTTCGGTGATGATGAATGGGATAAACGGACCCACTCCAATGTCTCCGGTTTCGATTCTTTCGCTTAAGGAAGGGGTGATGTTTTTGGTCAGAACCTGCCCTTGACGTTCAACTTCCAGCACCAGTTCCTGATTGGGACTGAGGCTGATGCCTATTACCAAATCTTGCCAAGTGGGGATCGGGTCACCGTCTATGGCCAAGATGATGTCCAGAGGTTGCAGGCCAGCCTGCTCGGCCGCCGATCCCTCCTGGACGCTGCCAATGACGGCCGGTTGCCGCATGTGTTTTGCAACGGAAGTCCCCAGCATGAGATTGGTGGTGACCAGGATCAGAGCCAGAATGATATTCATTGCCGGGCCTGCTATAGCTACCAGGAAACGATGCGTTTTGGGATGGCCCATGAACTCCCCAGGATCACCGGTGGGTTCCTCGTCGTAGTTCTCTCCGGCCATTTTCACGTAGCCTCCCAGAGGCAGGAGGCTAACCCTATAATCGGTGTCTCCCCGTTTAAAGCCGAACAGTCGACGGCCAAACCCGAGGGAAAAGACATCCACCCGGATTCCCAGTAGTTTTGCCGCTATGTGGTGTCCCAGCTCATGAATGAAAATCATCACTCCCAGCACAAAGAGGAATGCGATGATGCTAAAGCCGATAGAAGTTAACAAAGCCAAAATGTTTCGATCTCCTTAGTGCACGTAATCTCTAATTGTCCGTCGTGGTCTGGACACTTGTCAAATGAGGCTTCTGCGTTCGACTCGTATTCTCCTCCCGAAGCGGCGAAGGCGCGAGCCGAGAAGTTATGAATAGACCGAATCTATAGTCTCCTGTGCCATTTGGCGAGCCTCACGATCCGCCTCCAGTACGGTCTCCAAATCCTCCACGGCACGAGGAACGTGCCGGTTGAGCACCTCGTCGATCACTTCAGAGATGGACGAGAAAGGCAGAGACTGATCCAAGAAGCAGCGAACGGCGACTTCGTTGGAGGCATTGAGGGCGGTGGGGTAAGTTTGTCCATTCTCCAGCGCCTGGTAGGCCAGACGGATACAGGGAAACTTATCCGTGTCTGGAGCATGGAACTCGAGTGCGGCAAGGGAAAGCAGGTCCAATCGAGGTAAATTCGAGTTCCAACGATCCGGGTAGGCCAGGGCGTACAGAATGGCCGCC
>JAPUKI010000108.1 GCA_027295745.1 Acidobacteriota bacterium | reverse complement strand
GCCGGGTTCCTCTGAAGGGACAGTCTGATCCACCACCATCCGGCTGTGGCCCGGATGTCCTCCCCAGCCAAAGAATGGCACGGGATCGGTTTCATCACTGACAAAGGGCGAGTGATGAAAGAACACGAATTTGGCTCGAATCTGTGGATCACGACTGGAGTCTCTGAGAAGGTCCCTCACCCAGATCATCTGCTCCTGCAAATAATTCCGATAAGGAGCAAGCCGGTGAGTTCTCCGGTATCGACCCTCATCGATAAATAGATTCGAGTCAAGTACGATAAAGAGAACGTCGCCATACTGGAAGCTGTACCAGATCTTCTGAGTGGTGGGTTCCAGCAGGTGCGCATTGTTCTGCTGCTGCCCAAGATAGTCGAAGGTTTGGTGGAAAAAGGTGGAAAAACGATTGCGGCTCAGGGGACTTCCCCAGGTAACGTCATGGTTCCCCAGGCTGGGGAAATAAGGCATGCGTTTCGCCAACTCCAGGACGATCGGATAGAAATCGCGTTGGTAGTCTTTTCCTCCGTTGGATGAAATGTCTCCCGTATTGACCACAAAGGCAGCGTCCTCCTTGAGCATGAGATTTACAAGAGCCTGGTGGCCATTTCTGTAATTGTCCTGGATATCTCCGTAGACGATAAACGAGAAGGACTCTACGTCCTCATCAGAAAGGGGTGTAAAAGGGAGGGGAGATGAAGCGGCCGACAGGAGGACTCCCACCAGCAGTGCGGCAATCACACAACCAACAGCCCGTGACTTCCTATACCGTTCCAACCACATTTCCAAAGCCTTGGGGAACTCCCCCAACATTATACTTTAGGACAGGAGATAAGAGGTAGGAGGTAGGAACCGCTGACAACTGACAGCTGACAGAAGAGAGTCCAGAATCCAGAAGGGTATCGTTGGGCTCGGCCCGCAGGCTAAAGCCTGCGGCTCTGACGGAGCTGACGAGGCTCAAACAGAGCCGTGGGCTTTAGCCCACGGGCCTGTCTGGAAGAGAAAAAGGGGACAGCTGACAGCTGACAGCTGACAGGAGAGAGAATCCAGAATTCAGAATCCAGAATGTCTCTGAAACCTTGAAACTGGAACGCGCGCGAAGCGCGCTGGAACCTGATATTTGCAGCCCGGTTTGATCTCACCGGGACCAAGCGAGATAGAATAGAGGTTGGTGACCGGCTTTCCCACAGATATTTCCGTTATTATCCCGGCCTACAACGAGGCTGAGGTGATCGATGTGGCGCTCAACAGCACCCAGAAGTCCAACGGTGTCGAGCGAATAGTCGTCGACGGGGGAAGCTCCGATGGGACGCCAGAAGTGGCTCAATCCCGGAGTGCCAGGATCGTCCATTCTCCCCTGGGTCGCGCCCGACAGATGAATGCTGGAGCCGAGGCAGCTGAAGGAAAGTTCCTCGTTTTTCTGCATGCGGATACTCGCCTCCCGGAAGGTTTTGACCACCACATCCGACGAATTCTGACTCAACCCGGTGTGGTGGCCGGAGCTTTTCGATTCCAACTCGATGCCTCCTCGGCTGGACTGCGGATCATCGAGAAAACTGCCAATTGGCGAGCGCAATACCTGCACATGCCTTACGGGGACCAGGCAATCTTTTTAACAGCAGAACTCTTCCGTGAGATGGGAGGTTTCCCTGATCTTCCGATAATGGAAGACTTTGAACTGGTTCGCCGACTGCGCTGCCGGGGCCGCATCGTCATCGCCCCGGCAGCCGCCGTGTCCTCGGCCCGTCGCTGGCAAAAGCTCGGCCCTTTCCAGACCACCCTGATCAACCAGTTGATGATTATCGCTTTCTATCTTGGCCGTGACCCCTCACGCCTGGCTCGCTGGTACCATGGCAGCTGATTTCAAGAAAATAGAGAGCCTGGCTAGTACTCAAATGTATCCGGCACTAGACTTATGGACAAGGAGAAAGTTATGAGTGGGAAAAAGATCTGGCTCCTGGTGTTATGCATCTTGGGAATCGTTTTCCTGAGCATGGTTGTGGGGATCGGGTTCTTCTTGATCTGGGGCCAGGGAACGACCATCCAGGAAAAGACTACTGTAGAGGTGGTTCTAGCCGGAACCGTTCCCGAACTACCACCAGAGAGCCCTTTGGCACAAATCTTCGCTCCAGGCACGCTGAGTCTGTGGGAACTGGGAAAAGTCTTTGAGTACGCGGCCCAAGACGATCGAGTTTCAGCCCTCTACCTTGAAATTCATCCCTTGCTTTTGAGCTGGGCACAAATCGAGGAGATGCGTGAGTACATGCACAGTTTCCGCGCCTCAGGAAAACCCATTCATGCCTTTTTGGCTCTGGACATGGTCAGGGATCCTGAACTGTATCTGGCTTCCGCCGCCGATTCCATCACTTTGAACCCGGGCGCAGCTCTGCTCGTGAACGGCCTGCTGGCCGAGGTTACCTTTTATAAAGGAACCATGGACAAGCTCGGTATCAAGCCCATTTTCATACAGTTCAAAGAATACAAAAGCGCCGAGAGCTACACCCGAGAAAACATGACCCCTGAGATTCGAGAGATGTACGAGTCCATTCTCCACGACATCGAGGAGCGCTTCATTTCTGTCCTTGCTCAGGAGAGAAACCTGGATGAAGAAGATATACGGCGCATTTTGGCGGCCGGCCTCTCATCGGCCGATCAGGCACTTGAGGAGCGGTTGGTTGATGCACTCGGTTACAAACATGAGGTCCAGGAAAAGTTGGCAGGCAACGGCGATGATTCAGAGAGGAATGGAACTCTGGCTGCACGCGCCTATATGGAGGCAGTTGAGAGCGACTTTAGAAGCCGATCGCAGCACCGGGTCGCTCTCGTGGGAGGACTTGGAACCATCACTTCGGGGCACAGTGATCCCTTTTCCCAAATAATGGGTGGCATAACCATGGCTTCTCGTCTGCGCAGCATCCGTGAGGATGAAAGCATCGAGGGAGTTATTTTTCGGGTGGACAGTCCAGGGGGCTCAGTGGTGGGATCCGACATGGTGTGGAAGGAGGTGGCACTCCTTGAAGAAGCCAATAAACCTGTGGTGGTTTCCATGTCCGGTCTTGCCGGATCGGGGGGCTATTACATCTCCATGGCGGCTCATCACGTTATCAGCCAGCCCTCCACCATTACCGGCTCCATCGGTGTGATCTTTGGCAAGTTCGACCTGACGGATCTTTACCAGTGGCTGGGAGTTACCATTGATCAGGTGAAGACCTCCCCCAACGCTGACATCTTCTCGCTCATGACCTCATTGACCGATGAGCAAAGGCAAATGGTGGAATCGTGGATGGAGACAATCTATGACTCCTTTGTTCAAAAAGCGGCCGAGGGCCGCCAGATGACCTACGAGGAATTGGAACCAATGGCACGAGGGCGAATCTACACGGGTGTTCAGGCCAGAGAACTCGGGCTGGTCGACGAGCTGGGAGGGCTTCCGGAGGCGATTGCCCAGATGAAGCGGGTCCTGGAGTTGGAAGAGGACGAGGAACTTGAACTGGTGCTCTACCCTCGACCCCGGAGCCTGTGGGAGGCACTGAGCAGTGGAGAGTTCTTTGGGATCCAGCAAACCCCCTCTGTCAGCCAGTGGCTTGAGGAGCAGATTCCCTTCCTCTCTCGTCCTGCCCCCTGGCTGCTGATGCCCGAGGCGAGTATTTACTGAGATCGAGTCATGCCCAGAGTGAGCATCCGAGATATCCAGGAGATGAAAGGCCAGGGCAAGAAAATTCCCGTGGTGACAGCTTACGATTACACCAGTGCTCAAATCGCTGAGGCGGCTGGTATCCCGGTGGTGCTGGTGGGAGACAGTTTAGGCATGGTAGTGCTCGGTCACGACAGCACGATCCCCGTCTCCATGGCAGACATGCTGTATCACAGCCAAGCAGTGGTACGAGGCACAAGCCGGGCTCTTGTCATCCTGGACCTCCCTTTCCTGAGCTATCAGATTGATGCTGACCAGGCCTTGCGGAATGCCGGCCGGGCTCTTCAGGAAGGAGGAGTGCAGGCGGTAAAGCTGGAAGGGGGGCAGCGGACCGCAGAGACCGTCAGGCGGATCGTCGAGGTCGGGATACCGGTGATGGGTCATGTCGGTCTTACTCCTCAGTCAGTGCACGCCTTTGGAGGCTATCGGGCGCAAGGCCGAAAAAAGGAAGAAGCACTTGAACTGGTGCGGGATGCCGAGTCTCTCCAGGAAGCAGGAGCGTTTGCTGTGGTGCTTGAACTGATTCCGGGGGCCCTGGGTCGGCTGATTACAAAACGCCTTGACATTCCCACCATCGGGATTGGTGCAGGACCTCACTGCGACGGGCAGGTTCAAGTTTTTCACGATATCCTGGGGTTGTTCACCGACTTCATGCCAAAGCATGTGCGCCGCTATGCGGAGGGTTTCGAGACCTTCAAATCTGCCTTGGAGCAGTTCATCGATGACACGCGTTCCAGTGCTTTTCCTTCTGAAGATGAGGATCTGTCCATGGATGAATCCATAATCAAGGAAATTGAAGAAGCTCTCACCTAGGGGTCAGGCATGCTGGTTGCGACAACGGTTTCGGAAGTGCGACAAGCTCTTGCCAAAAGAGAGCGCCCTCTCGGAATGGTCCCCACCATGGGTGCACTCCACGAGGGACACCTTGCTCTGGTCAGAAAGGCTCGGAGTGAGAATGCGACCGTGGTTGTGACCATCTTCGTCAATCCGACCCAGTTTGCTCCCCATGAGGACTTTGACAACTACCCGCGCGATCTTGAGCGAGATCAGGCGACACTGGAGACAGAAGGGACCGATGTCGTTTTTGCCCCCTCCAGTGAGGAGATGTACCCTCCTGGATTTGATACCGGTGTTGAGGTGGGCAGGATAGGCCAGGTTCTTGAGGGGCAGTTCCGACCCGGTCATTTTCGAGGGGTCGCTACAGTGGTTCTGAAACTGTTCAATATTTGCGGACCCGACCGGGCCTATTTCGGGCAAAAGGATGGTCAGCAGTACCGGGTATTGCGCAGATTAGTGGAGGACTTGAATCTTGAAGTAGAACTGGTCACCGTGCCTACGGTACGTGA
>JAPUKI010000107.1 GCA_027295745.1 Acidobacteriota bacterium | reverse complement strand
GCCTGGTTCAACTCTCCATCTCCCTGAAAGTTCGCCCCCCGGAAGAAATGGACGATGGCACGAAGCTGCACGGAGGCCGGAAGGTTGTTTTGTGCAGCCGGGGTCTGGGGAGCGCCCAGCAGGAAAAGCGAAGGCCACAACCCACAAAAGATCAGCAATTTCAAGAGACAGGATCTTGGCATAGTTTTCTCCCCCTTCGTCGGTAGGACTCGAGTCGAGTCGGGCCTGCTTTGCTACAGCTTCCAGGGTGTCTGTCTGGGAGGGAAGTCATCCCCTCCAGCGCAGGAAAGTCAGGCTGGCTCTATGGTAACCCGTTTCCACCGGCCGAGACAAATTTATTTTCCTAGTAGTCGAACCACAGCAATCTCTATAATTGCGGGGTCATGCACAAACCATCCACGGTTGGACTCATTAGTGGGACCGGGGACCAAGGCCAGGGCATCGCACTGCGTCTAGCGGCAGCCGGCAATACTCTGTCGCTGGGGTCGCGGTCCGCCGAGAGGGCTGGTCAGACAGCCCGTCGAATCAATCAGAAGATCGGAGAAGAGAGAGTTCGGGGCATGGACAATCATGAGTTGGTGGCCGGCTGCGAGATCCTCTTTCTGACAGTCCCATTCGCCCATGTCGAGCAGGTGATCAATGAATATCGCCAAGAGTTTTCTGAGGGTCAGATCCTGGTGGACGTCACCGTACCCGTTGTCTTTGACAAAGGGCCTCAACTGCTCAACCTGGAAAGCGGCTCAGGAGCTGAGCATTTGCAAAGTCTTTTGCCTTCGGGTCTTTCGCTGGTGGCAGCCTTCAAGACTCTACCTGCTCACTTGCTGGTTGAGATCGATTCACCTCTAGCTTGCGACGAGTTCATCTGCTCGGATTCCTCGTCAGCAAAAACACGTGTCCTGGAGGTGGTGAGCCAAATCGCCTCCTTACGATGGATCGACGCCGGAGGGCTGCGCTATAGCCGTTCATTGGAAGCCATCACCCTATTGGAAATTGCTTTGAACCGGCGTTACAGGGTCAAGGAGGCACGTATGCAAGTCGTGGGTTTATAGGGCCCCATAGCATGATTGTGATGCTGGCGGGAGGGGTGGGCGCCTCTAAACTGATCTTGGGATTCTCAAAACTGCTAGGGCCCGAGCAACTGACCATTATTGGCAATACTGGCGATGACATCGAGTTATTGGGACTACGTATTTGCCCGGATCTGGACACCATCATCTATACCCTGTCTGGGAAGGTGAACCCGGCAACAGGCTGGGGCATTGGGGAGGACTCTTTCGATTGTCTGCAGGCACTGAAAAGCCTCGGGGGCCCCAGTTGGTTTCAGTTGGGAGATCGTGACCTGGCCACTCATCTCTGGCGCACTTCACTGCTGAGGGAGGGTCAGTCACTGACCCAGGTCACGCACAGCATTGGCCAAGCTCTCGGGGTGCAGTACCGGCTACTCCCCATGACTGACTCCTATGTCCCCACCTATATGGTGACCGACCAGGGAGAACTCCATATCCAGGAGTATTTGGTTCGGGAACAGTGCCGGCCCATTCTCAGGGAACTGAGATACTCGAACATTGAGCAGGCTCAACCTGCCCCGGGTGTGGCTGAGGCAATCCTGAAGGCTGAAGCTGTAGTGCTGTGCCCCAGTAATCCTTTCATCAGCATTGGCCCCATCCTGGCAGTTCCAGGCCTCCAGGAGCTGCTGGTTCAAACGGAAGCTCCGGTCCTTGCTGTGACCCCAATCGTGAACCAGCGCGCCCTCAAAGGACCAACGGCCAAAATGTTAAAGGAGCTGGCCTATGCGGTTTCGCCCACCTCCATAGCGGAGATCTATAAGGATTTTTTGGATGTCTTTGTTCTGGACGAAAGGGACTGGGAGTTGCGAGAAGAGATCGAAGCACTCCAGATCAGGGTTCTGACCTGCAACACGGTGATGACAAGCATGGAAGACAAGATCAACCTGGCTCGAGGACTTTTGGAGATGCTATGAAGGTGGTTTTGTTACCTCTCAAAGATCCAGCCCAGGCCAAGCAACGACTGGCAGGCCACCTCTCTCCTCAAGAGCGTCAGGCGCTCGCCTGGGCCATGCTTGAGGATGTCACCGCCGCTGTGAGGGCTGCGACCACACCAGAGCAGGTCGTGGTCGTCACCAGTTGCCAGCCTGGCCTGCGCCACGCCCAGCAAAACAGCTGGCAAGTGATTGAGGAGAATCACCAGCTCTCAGAAAGCCATTCGGTGGATCGCTCCTGCCAAATCCTGCAGCAGCGGGGAGCTTCGGTTGTGCTGCGGCTTCCCGCGGACATTCCGTTGCTTCAACCTGAAGATATCGACTCTCTCCTCAACCTGGAGTTGCAGCCTCCATCGGCGATTATCGTTCCTTCACGAGACGGGAAGGGGACAAATGCACTTTTAAGGACACCTCCTGGCGCTTTTCCCTCTCGTTTTGGCGAAAACAGCGTGGTCCTCCATCAACAGGAAGCGAGGCATCACCACGTCGAGCTCAAGATCCTGGAAAACCCTCGAATCGCCTTCGACCTGGACGAAATCTCTGATCTTCTCTGCTTCAGCCAGCTGGAAAGTGACACCAGAACCGGCCAGATTTTGAAACAGTTCGACTCGCTGGCCGGGATTATGCAGAGGATTTCGTGACGAAGTGCCGCAAACGCCGCGATGACAAGGCGTGCAAGGGGTACCCGCTTGCGGGTCGGGCCCCGCAGGCGTACTCATGGAGTACGCCGAGGAGCCCAAGGGGTACCCGCAAACGTACTCTTGAGTAGGTTGAGGAGCCGAGGGGTACCCGCTTGCGGGTCGCACAACGCAGTCGGTGCGCAGCGCACGCTGGATGATTGTGGCACTGCAGTAGAAAACTTATGCATAATACCGGCTAAAGCTTGCATTTCTCACACCATGTCGTCGCGAATCGGCGAAAGGACCGGCCTGAGTGCGTGCGCCACGCGTGACCCGCAACACAGTCAGGTCGTATCATTGCGCCGATGTAGTAGACTTGGCGTGGGAAGTGCGGGCTTAAGAAGCATGCCAGACACCCATGAGTTGTCTATGCCCCTGAGTAATCTACAGGTCATTGGAGTTCCCGGAATCCCGGAAGTGGCCACAGGAACCAATCTGGGAACACTCATTGCTCAGTCCATAGGGGAAGCCGGCCTGGAGGTGAAAGACAAGGACATCTTGGTGGTAGCCCAGAAGATCGTCTCCCAGGCCGAAGGGCAAGTGCTGGACCTGGCAGACGTTGAACCCTCGCCTCTAGCTCATCGCTGGGCCACGACC
>JAPUKI010000106.1 GCA_027295745.1 Acidobacteriota bacterium | reverse complement strand
CAGGCCCTTTTGCAGGGCTTGGTCCAGGATGGCAACTACGGAACCACGGAGCCG
Source organism: Acidobacteriota bacterium (assembly GCA_027295745.1). Classification (GTDB taxonomy): domain Bacteria; phylum Acidobacteriota; class UBA6911; order RPQK01; family JADFOI01; genus JADFOI01. The sequence continues at coordinate 5,050 of JAPUKI010000106.1, read as the reverse complement.
CAGGCCATGCTGGTGGCATTCTTGCGCTGGTATGACCGGAATCGCATGGAGCGCCGCTACATGCGCCTGGATATTGGAAAGTAGTCCCAATGGGGCAAAACAAGGAACTAAATATGGGGACAGACTGCTCAGTTTTGGGACACTCCGCTACAGCCGCACTTTCAGGCAACGACCCGAACAGCCCGTGCCAGGCGGGCGAAACCCTCTTGTATGGACTCGACGGTTGCAGTGGAAAAACTCAGTCTCAGGGTGTTGTCCTGACCGCCTCCAGCGGCAAAAAATGGGTCTCCAGGAACAAAGGCCACTTTTTCTGAGAGAGCGGCCTGAAGAAGTTGACGGGTGGACAACCCATCCGCCAACTGTACCCAAATAAAGAAACCCCCTTCGGGTCGGGTCCACCGCGCAACTTCAGACATGTGAGCGTCCAGGGCCTCGAGCATGGCGTCCCGGCGGGCACGGTAGGCACTGCGGAGGATCTTAATGTGGCTGGGCAACCCGCCACTGCTCAGGTAGTTATGTACAACCCGCTGCAACAGTGTCCCCACGTGAAAGCTGGCGCCCATTTGCGCGATATTGAGCTTCGCTACCACTTCCCGTGGCGCTACTACCCACCCCAGACGCAAGCCGGGGGCTAGGATCTTGGAAAAGGTACTGGTGTAGATGACCCTGCCGTCCTGGTCGAATGCCTTGACCGGGGGCTCTTGTTTTCCCTCGTAGCGGAGTTCGGCGTAGGCATCATCCTCGATCAGGGGCACCTCGAATTCCGCTACCAGAGCGGCCAAGGACTGCCGGCGTTGGTGACTGAGGCTAACCCCGCTGGGATTGTGGAAGGTAGGCATGCTGTAAATGAGCTTGGGACGTTCCTCCTGCAGGAGGTCCCGTAGGGCCTCCACCTTGAGTCCGTGATCGTCGGTTGGCACGGCCCGGTAGCGAACGCCGAGGGGATTAAAGGCAAGCACGGCACCGTGGTAGGTCGTCTCCTCCACCAGGACCAGGTCGCCCGGCTCCAGGAAGAGCCGCCCTACCAGATCCAATGCCTGCTGGGAACCGTGCACTAGCGCAATGTCATCGGCACTACAATGAACGCCCCGCTCCTCCATCAGAGAGGCAAGGGCTTCGCGCAAGGGGTGGAAGCCCTCGGTGGTGGTGTACTGTAAGCTCGATTGGGGCTCTGCCGCCAGGACCTCCGTGTAGGCATGAGCGAGCTCATCGGCGGGGAACAGTTCCGGCGCCGGGACGCCCCCGGCAAAGGAGATGACACCTGGCTGCTCGGTCCTCTTAAGGATGTCGCGGGTGATGGAAACTTGAGAACTATTAGTCCATTTTGCAAATTGCATCATTGTAGCCTACTGCCCTTTCCACTTTTCGCTTACCAAAGTGGTTCATCATGGTAGAACTCTACAGAGCGCCCCATGCCCTTTTCCTGTGCCAACTTCCACACGTGCAAGCCGGACGCCAGGTCCTGGACACATAACCCGGAACTGTCAAACAGGGTGATCTCGCTGTCACTGATGCGACCTGGCTTCGAACCAACCACCACCTCGCCCAAGCTGGCATACATTGCCTCATCGGTGATCACCCCGGCCTTGATGCCTACACTCAACTTGCCGTCGTGGATGGCGGTGACGGCCTCATCACCGATATTCTTGACCCGGGCGTAGAGTTGTGGGTCGATCTCGTACTTCTGACCCATGGCGTTGATATGGGTGCCGGGCTGAACCCATTCCGCCTTCATGACCGGCGTTTGGGTGGCAGTAGCGGTAATAAGAATGTCAGCCTGCTGGACCACAGCCTCGGGGTTATCCAACGGCTCCACGCTGTAACCGGTTCGGTCGGACATTTCCCGGGAAAACCACTGGCGCCGCTCCGCCGACCTGCTATAAACGTACACACGGGAGGCAGGCCATTGAATGGCCTGGTGTGCCAATAAGGAAAACCATGCCGTGGCGCCGGTTCCTAAGACACCGATGACGCGGGCGTCCTTGCGAGCCAGGTATTTGGTGGCGACCGCAGCTCCGGCCCCGGTACGGATGTTTCCAATATAATTGCACTCCATAATGGCTACCGGGCAGAGAGTCTTGGTGTCAAAGATCGTGAGGATCTGAACTCGACGCCGGCCTTCAGGATCATATTCTCCATAGAAGAGGTTCTTCACGCCCCACCAGTCGGGCTCGATGCCACCAGTCATCATCTTGCCCTGGGCGGGGTAGGCCTGCACCTTGGAATCTGGTTGCACCCAGGCATTTTCGCCGTTCCAGGCCTTGCCTTGCGCGTTTAGCGCAAAAACACTCTCCTGGGTGGCGATGTCATCCGCCATACTCAGGAGGGACCTGACCTCCCGGCCGGAGAGAATTAAAGTACGTCCGCTCACTGTCCCTACCTCCCTGCCCATTAGATCATACCTTTAGCCCGCTTTAGCCCAGACTCTACCATGAATTTCCAGAGGCTGCCGCTTACCCAAACGCCCGAGGCAGCGGAATCGATCCGTACAGAAGTGCCGAGGACTGAAGGAGGAAAACCCGTAACTTTTATGAAGGCGACGTTCAATGGATCCTTGTAGCGTCCCGAAGTTCAGTGTATAAACGATTGACCTTGAAGATTATTGACGGAACTCTAGTAGACAAAGCCCGATACCCCTTGGCCGGAACCGGGAATAACCCGTGGAAAACCATCTTCTCTCAAAAACTGAAACGCCTGCGCCGTCAACCAGCTTGTGGAAGTCCATCGGGCCAGGGTTTGTTTATGCGTTAACGGTCCTGGGGATTGGGGATATTGTCTCCAACGCGTCCGCCGGAGCCAGTTATCAATATCATCTCCTTTGGGCTCTGGCGATGACCGTGATTTTTCGCTTTGTCTGGGTGAATACTTCGGCCAAATACGTGCTGGTCACAGGGGAGAGCCTGCTGGCAGGTTACGGACGATTGGGCAAGTGGGTACCCTTGATGATTTTGATTGCCCTCTTCCCCATCCGCCATTTCACAAATCAATTTCTGATTCTCATCCTGGGAAGCTCAGCTCACCTTCTCTTTCCCCTTCCTACTCAATGGAGCATTGCAATCTGGGCATGTTTTTTTACCTTAGTGGGGTTCGCCATGACCTTCTGGGGCGGTTACCCCATCATTGAGCCCTCTTGTAAGATATTGCTGGGGATAATGGGGGGAGGCCTGCTGGTTTCCGCTCTACTTTCTCATCCGGATCCAGTGGCGATCCTGAGCGGGACATTCATTCCCAGTTTACCCCAAGCCCAGGGACCGTACAGTGCCATGTTAATCGTGATGGCTTTGATCGGCACTGAGGCCGGTTCGACTGCCAACCTGACCTATGCCTATTTTATCTCCGAGAAGGGCTGGAAAGGCGTCTCCTATCTCAAACAACAGCGTCTTGACCTAGCCGTTGGAGTCCTCTGCCTGTTCATCATGGGAGGGCTGTTGCAGATTGCTGCAGCGGGAACCATCCACCCTTTAGGGATTGCGGTAGAGGACCCGGAGGACTTGGGGCGCATCTTCTTTGAGACCCAAGGCATACTCGGATTGATCGTTTTCGGTCTGGGGCTATGGGGAGCTGCCTTCTCCAGTTTTATTGGTTTCAATACTGGCTATGCACTGATTGTTACCGATATCTGTCGGAAGTTTGTGCCCGGGCTGAGTAGGCCTGTGAAAAGAGAGGAGAAAGGGTACTCCGCAAAAAAGGATCCCATTTACCGCTGGGCGATCATTTTCTGGTCGTTTGCACCTCTTTACATCATTTTCACAGCCACACGCGCTGTGTGGTTAGTCCTAATGGTCAACGCCTTTATTGTGCTGCTGATTCCCGTTCTGGCCATTCCGCTGTTGATGCTGACCAATGACAAGAGCCTAATGGGTAAATACAGAAATGGTTGGCTCACCAACGGGATCTTGGTCTTCCTCACTTGCGTTGCCATTTACTTTACCTACAAGAATGCCGTTGAGTTGTGGAGCAACCTGGTTGGTTAGCGGCTGAACAGGGAGCCGTACCCCTGGATACCAGCCACGCCAATGATCTTAAGCGCAGCCCACACAGTAGCCTGGTTTGCGGAGATTACAGGCTTTCCAAGATCTTGCTCCAGGGCTTCAATAACTTCGATGGTCCGCCATACGTTGGCAGCCAGCAAGATCGCTTCGGCGTCGGAATGGTCGGCTTTCTTGCCGAACTGGTAGGCTACGGTGGGTGGCATGTTGGTGATGAAGTTGGGGCTCTCTCCCCGCACGGAAACTTCGTTGACCACCTTGAACCCCAGGGCTGGTTGCTCGAGAAAATCCTTGATGATCTGGCTCAGGTCAGGTCTGGGAAAGGGATCTGCCATGGCGATCTTCTTCGCCCCCACTTCATTCAGGGCTTGCACAATGGCCGAAGCGGCGGTCAAGCCTGGGCATCCGGCCTCCTTTGCCATCAGGCGGGTCAGTTTATCGTCAAATTCCAGGCCGGCGCCCATGCTGGCTGCGGTATGGGTGAAAATCACGATATCTGGTTTGATAACACTCAAAGAGGAGGACAAACGGCCCACCTCCTCCTCGATGTCCTTCATCACATCAGGGTCACTATAATTCGCTACGGGGTGCACGGCCATGCGCGCGCCGTGTACGGATACACCCTCTGGTACCATCTTGTTGAATTCCGGCTCGCACACCGTGTTGGGTAACCCCAGGATCAATCCAAGTCGGCCTCGCCATCCGTACATATTCTTCTCCTTGAAAGCTAGTAAAACTCGATTCTCTGCCGTTGTGAGACACCTATCTCAATGCCTCGTTCTGAGTGTAGGGAAGGAACAGCAAAAAATCTACCGCTCACCTTGACTTAACCCGGATGATTCATAAATCTGGTGATGCACTTCACTCCGAAAGTCCCGAGGATTGTAGGGCCGGGGTTACTCGATGACATAGAGTCCAGAGTCGGGTTCTGAGAGCAGCTCGCAACCGGATTGGGTGATCAACACGTCCTCCTCCGAGCCATAGAGGATGTCAGAGCCTTGGAGATAGGCCTCGACCGAGAAGACCATGCCCGGCTCGATCACGGTTTGGTCGGTAATGCG
>JAPUKI010000105.1 GCA_027295745.1 Acidobacteriota bacterium | reverse complement strand
TGCCCTTTGTTATACTGACTTCTTAGAGACAGCATCCAATCACAGAGATTCGTCAAGGGTATTTATTCTCTACTTCAGAAATGGCTGATCAAACAAATAGCAATGGGTTTTTCAAGAAAGTCATCCGTGGCATCCTATTCGTTGCTGCAGCAATTCCAGGGCTGTTCATTTTCTTGTGGTCTCTGATTTTCTTTCTTTTTTCTGCCGTTGTACCTGACACAACATTTCGCTTGTCTGACTTTTGGCTTCCATTGCTGGCCCTGCCTGTGGGAGGAGCATTGATTCTCCTGGGTATTGGGGATTTCAGGAAATGGCCTTATTTGTCTGTTTTCGTCTCTTTCCCGGTTCTTGCCGTCTTTTTTGGTTCGTTGGAATTTCTCCTGGGCTGGAATGGGGGTGGGAAAGGAGAGTTCTATGGAGAGATTCTTCTAGCCGGGTTTGCCTCCTACCTCGTTTTCAGGAAGATTGACAAATACTACAAGGCAACCCGAATCGCAGAGGGGTAGTATCCGCACAGCCTTCTTCAGTTGGTCTGCTGAAGCTCGATCAGTCTGGCTCTGGCCAGATCCCGTATAAAGTGATGAACCGTCACCACGGAGACGGGTTCAGTAGCCGCTGCCAGAACGTCTCGGATCTCCAGAACTGTACGTCTCCCATCGATGAAATTGACTAAGAGATAAGTATCCAGGGCCTGGGCCTCTGGAGTTTCATACCAAGTCCGCTCCACTTCGGAGAGGCGTTCCTGAGGAAGGTCGGTTGCCAGCGGGCCCCGCGTCAGTCGGGAGGGAATCCAGGAGGCTGCTTCACGCTCCTCAAAGGTTCGCTCCTGGGAGAAGGAAAGGCTTCCACCCCGTTGCCGTACCAGCGCCTGAAGCGTCCTGATGATTATCTGAGATTGATTGCTCAGAGCCTGATTCCACATCTGGACGAGGCGTCGGGTGGGCCCACTGGGGGAAAATTGGAGAATGCTATTCAGTGCCTGCTGTTCTCTCTCCAGGCCGAAAGAAATGACCCGCTTCCCTTCGTTGTACATCTCTTCCAGACGATTCACTGGAGCCTCCAGCAGCCAGTCCGAGGCCCGCTGAGTATCAGAAGCCAGTCGTTCCTGAGCCTTGGCAGCGACAAGATTGGTTAATTCCAGGCTCTGTTCTTCGGAAAGGCTGGCCAGATACCAGAAGGCGCCAGCCGCAATCAGTTCCGTCCGCTTCAACTCGACAGGATCGATCTTCTCGGCAGTGTCCTCACTGGTGTGTTGGGTGTAATCCGGCCAATGTCCCAACATTACGGCCGGAACCCGGATCATTCCGTCGTTAAAGATGACATGGTCACTGCCTCCCTCGAAGGGGATAATGCGGTAATTGAAGTTACTGTGAGTGTCGGTGTTGACTCTTCCGATGCTGTCCACGAATTCGGCCATACGAGCCACCACATCAGTCAGGGCACTGGAGATTGACTGAGGGGTCCAGGTGATGTTCATGCGGCTGTGGTGCAGTTCCAGATTGGTCCCCACCGTGTCGAGATTGAGATTGGCCAGAACAGCGCCGCCCAATTCCGGACCTCGAATCTCTGCATGGGCGTCTATGTAGGCCATGGTCCCAAAAAGACTGGGAACCCACAGGAATCGCAGGGTAAGCTTGGGAGGCGGCAGTTTTCCCTCCCCAATCAAACTCTGGAGGGTGCGGGCGATATCCAGGATGGCTGCACTCCCGCTGGCATTATCATTGGCTGACTCCTTGGGTTGATCCAAATGAGCTGTGTAAACCAGTGCCTGCTCTGGCCTTTCGGATCCGGTGATCTCTGCCACCACAACGTCCAGACTGCCAAATTGGATTCCGCGGCCCTCTACCGTGGCATCCAACACCACGCGCTTTCCACCAATCAGGAGATTTTTGAGCCTTAGCCCCTGGCGCCCAGTCAGCTTGAATCCAAAGGTCAGGCGATCCAGCTCTTCAGGGCGAGGTCTCCATACCAGGGACCGCAGCATGTCGGGATGCTCTGCCGCAAGTTCGTCCTCCAGATAGTGCACCACGGCTGCAGCTCCATATTTGAGAACCGCCAAGCGGTGAACTGTACCCTGATCTCCACTGGCCAAGACAAGCTTTCCCCTCACCTCTGTTGCCTGATAGGCCTCATCAGAGGTTCCTGCTCCCACATAGACCAACTCGCCTCGCACATGGCCAGGCTGCGAGTAGGTCATGACGCTCATGACACTCTCGGAGTAACTGACGATGAACTCATCGTCAGGCTCTATCATCCGCAGTTCAGCGGATTCGATGCTCCAACCGGGAGGCGACCGCCAGGTTTGATAGGTGATTCTGCCTTCAGCTGGAAAGCTTTCGATCCAGGCTCTGAGTCCGAAACCCTGAAGCTGTTGGAGAAGATAGCGGGCGGCATCAGCGTAGCCCGGGGAGCCCTGAATTCGGTGATAGCCAGCAATGGCGACCACCTGATCCTTGGCCAACTCACCAGATAGCTCCTGCTGGAACAGGGTCAAGGTTTCTGGATCCAGTAAAAAGCTCTCGGCTGAGGGAGCTGCCCAAATGGCGTGGGTCGTCAGTCCGGTCAGTAACAGCCGAACAAGAATGCGAAAGGTTACGGCCATCTCTATCTCCCGCCAAGCATAGCATGAAAGGGAAAGGATGTGGACGACTATGTTAGCTGGAAATCCAGCACGATGGGGTCGTGGTCGGAGAGGAGATCCTCTTCTCCATGGACGTCAGCCACAACTCGGGGAGGGTGGTTGGGATCGGGAGAGATGCCCTTGCCGGCAAACCAGTCGAGCTTGATGGAACAGCGTCCATCAGTTCGCTGCAGAGCCCAGGTGATGAACCAAAAGCACCAGGCGGGTATCCAATCGCCCATTCTTTGATTCGCTGCCAAATCCTGGATATTGTAATGAAGGGTACAAACCCCCGGCTCATTCAGATTCTGGTATTGATAACCCTGTCGTTCCAGTTCGCGGAAAAGATGTCGCTCGAACCAGCGATCTGGATAGGGATTGTGGTGTTCCAGCACATGACGCACACCCATGAGCACTCGCCTGCAATAGCCTAGAATCGAATACAGGGCTCGACGGGAATTGTAAGTCGAGGTGTTCCAGTCTCCCCCAATTACGACAGGAAGCACAGGATCCAGCTTCTGCAGATGATCCAGAACGATTTTCATTTGACGATAGCGGTGTTTTTGAGTGGAATGGGCATCCAGGTGTAGGCTCACCACTCTCACCGATCCCAATGGGTGGTCGATGATAGCCACCACTGCCTGCTGATATCCAAGACGCTTTTCCTTACCCCACATCAAATCCTTGCCGTTTGGCATCGCAATCGCATGGGCTTCACGAAGGGGATGTCGGGAAAAGAGAGCGTTTCCGTGAATGGCCTGAGTATTCTCTCCCGGAACCTCACTTTCCAAGCCACTTCCTTTATTGAGAGCAATATAACAGGGCGTGAAGGCGTAGTTGAGTTTCAGTGCCCGAGCAATTTCCTGGGCAACCATACGGTTGTTGCTTCGTGCCATCCCCAGGTCCAGTTCGGTGAGAAACAGGATGTCGCTGTCTCGAAGAAGCGGATGATCTCTGAGCACCCTGATGACACCTTCCAGGTGA
>JAPUKI010000104.1 GCA_027295745.1 Acidobacteriota bacterium | reverse complement strand
ACGTGATCACGCGCCGGGGAACCCGCAGCTTTCACGGATCATTCTATGAGTACTACCGAGACAGTGCTCTGGATGCCCGTAACTTTTTCGACAGGGATCCGTCCAATCCCACGCAGCGCAGCGATCCACCGCCCCTTAGCCGCCACCAGTATGGGGGTTCCATTGGAGGTCCACTGCCGGGGGAGGAAAACACCTTCTTCTTCAGCTATGAAGGATTGCGAGAACGCCGGGGGATGACTCTTTCCAACACGGTTCCCAACGACGCCGCTCGGCTGGGGGATTTGCCCAGCGGTTCCGTCATTGTCTCGGACGATATTAAACCCATTTTGAATCTCTATCCCCGGGCTTCTGGGCAGGACTTCGGAGATGGCAGTGCCGAGTACGTCTTCCAGCAGCAAGTGCCCACCAACGACCAGCACTTCAATGCTCGTACCGATTTTCGACTGGGATCGAACGATTCGCTTTTCCTTCGTTATACCTTCCAGGACAGCGAGAAGCTGGCTCCCTTTGACGTGAGCATTGAGGGGTTTGACAGTGACCTCAGCTCCCGTAATCAGTATCTCGCTGTGGAGGAGACTCATCTGTTTTCCTCACGGCTCCTGCACACCGTTCAGTTCGCCTACAATCGAGGATCCTACACGAGTGAGAGCGTAGCCAGCACTCCTGAGCTGGCGGCTGCGCCAAAACTCATTCCCAGCCGTCCTAATATGGGACGGATCAACATTCGCGGGCTCACCAGCTTCGGTACCGACACCGCTGACCTGGATTTCCCCTTTGCTCAGTATCAGGTCAGTAATGGTTTTCAGTTTGCTTCTGGTGACCACGATCTTCGCTGGGGGTTTGACTGGAAGCACCACCGCAGTGCCGGCGACTACAAGTTTTTCTTTGACGGCTTGCTGATCTATGAAAACCTGGAAGATTTTCTGGAGAATAAAACCACGCGCTTTATCAGTGCTGATGCGGATGCTGATTCACACAGAGAGTATCGTCAGAACCTGTTTGCGCTTTTTATCCACGATCAATACCGCTGGACTCCAGCCCTGTCCCTCAGTTACGGTCTGCGCTATGAGTGGTTTACGGTGCCTACCGAAAAGAATGACCGCATCTCTAACCTTCGGAAGATCACCGATCCCGCTCCCACCGAAGGAAATCCTCTTTTTAAAAATCCTTCCCACCTGAATTTCGCTCCCCGGCTGGGACTGGCCTGGAACGTGGGTGGAAACGACCGGACTGTCCTGCGGAGTGGCTTCGGCGTTTTTTATCAGCCCATCAGGGAAAACATCTTTGGCTACCGGGTGAGGATTCAAAGTCCCTTTACGACCGTCCGTACCATTGCCCGGCCTGGTCCTGACTATCCTGATCCACAGGGGGGAGGCGGGGGTGGAAACCCGCGCCAGGATACACTGGAATTTAATCTATCGACCCCCTACATGATGCGATACCACCTCATGCTGCAGCAGGCGCTGGGCCACCAACTGGTGCTGCGAGTGGGGTATTTCGGTTCTCGCGGGGTACACCTTCCCCGGGTGGGCGACATCAATATTCCGGCGCCGCAGTCCGTTGATTCTGACGGGCGACTGTTCTTCGGAACCAGGCCGGCTGCCCGGCCGAATGACCAACTGGATGCGGTTCGCCTGACCTCCACCGATGCGAACTCCATTTACAATTCCCTGCAGGTTGGCCTCACACGGCGCTGGGAAGCGGGTTTTCAGTTTGTGTTCAACTACACCTACGGCCGTTCCCTGGATGACGCCTCGGCTTATCGTCGAGAATTCACCAACAGCCTTCCTGAGGCAACCTATTACTTTGACAGAAGTATCGATCGGGGTCTTTCCAACTTCCACATCGCTCACCATGCCGTTCTCCAGTACACCTGGGATGTGCCTCTGCGTTTGGCCCCCAGGAGTGTCGGTGGGATCTTGCTCAAGGACTGGCAGACAGCCGGCATTCTGACCGTTTCAAGCGGCTATCCTTTCACCGCCAACGTGTCCTTTGACATCGTCAACAACCGCGTGCGCGAAGGCCACCGGCCCGACCTGGTGCCGGGTTCCGGTAACAATCCTGTGCTGGGCGGACCTGACCGCTACTTTGATATCTCTTCCTTTACATTGCAGGACGAAGGACATCTGGGTACGCTGGGCCGCAATACCCTGATTGGCCCCGGCTTCGCCACACTGGATGTCAGCGCGACACGGAGTGTTCAGTTGAGTGAGCAGCACGGTTTGCAGTTTCGTCTGGAGGTATTCAACCTGCTCAATCGACCCAACTTCTCGCACCCTCAAAACCGGGGAGCTGGTGGGGGAGTGATTATATTCAACGATCTCGATGACGAATGCTCGGTGGATCCGCCTGATTCCGCCTGCCTTGGCAATGGACTCCCGGTGGGGAATGCGGCCACCATCTTTTCAACGACACGTTCTTCCCGGCAGCTGCAGTTGGGATTGAGATATACCTTCTAGGAGAAATTCCAGATAGGGCTTACTGTACCGAAGACACCATTCCGCTCCAGCGGTTCACCACGTCCAAGTGAATCTCAAACTGATCCAGAACCCGACCTGCAATATGATTGACGATGTCATCGATGTCTCGGGGGTGGTTATAAAAGGCAGGCACGGGCGGCAGAATGACGGTCCCCATCTGTGCTAGCTTCAACATGTTCCCCAGATGAATCTGATTCAAAGGGGACTCACGGGCCACCAGCACCAGTTTGCGACGTTCCTTCAATACGACATCGGCAGCCCGATGAATCAGATTGTCGCCGGCGCCCTGTGCAATGGCGGAAAGCGTTCTCATGCTGCAGGGTATGATAACCATTCCGCTGGTCACGAAGGATCCGCTGGAAATGGCGGCTCCCTGATCGTGCAGTGGATAGACCTCCGTGGCCATTGCCTGGACCTGCTCCATGGTGTACTGGGTCTCGTAAGTGAGAGTGCGCTTGGCCCACTTGCTCAGCACCAAATGGGTCTCGACCTCCGAACCCTGTAACAGCTCCAGAAGACGAACCCCAAAGATGGTCCCGGTTGCTCCAGTGACGGCCACAATCAGCTTCTGATGGCTCATTTCGGCCCTTATTTATATCACCCTATCGATCAGAATACCACTCCTTATTTGACCCAACAGCCCCGTGCTGCCTCGGCTTTCGGTGACTGGCTTTGCCTCATCAGGCTAAGATCAGGAGCCTCACTCCAAGCGGCCCTACGTTTGGAAATTGAACGATTTCACCCTAAGGGATTGTACCGATCGAGGTGCCAAAGTTTGGAATTGATTGAAATGTAGTGGCGTGTTCGAAGGTAGTCCTCATCATCATCAATGATGTGTTCGTAGTAGTTGCGTTGCCACACCGGTGAGTGGGGGGTCCCGCGCTGTTGGTTAATGCGTGTGGTGGTGACCGATTTGAACCCGGCGATGATGGAACCCAACCCTCTTGGAGGACGCCGTAGGGGCGCACAGTCGTGCGCCCTCCTATCGAGTGAACCGGCAAAGTTCTTCTTGTGTGGCCTCAGCCTGATCAGCACGAGTCCGTGAAGGTGGTTTGGCATGACCACGAAATCACCGAGATCAACCCCGGGACGCAAGTGGGGTGTTTTGCGCCACTCGGACTCAACGATTTGCCCCAGTCGATTTAGGTGCATTTGCCCATTTTTCACCTCACCGAAAAGACATCGCATCTTGTGGGCGCAGAAGGTGACAAAGTACTCGCCCACTTGTGAGTAGTCATATCCCTCGAGGCGGATGGATCTACGACCATGTTTTTTGGGGTCAAAGGGCATCAATCCTCCCGAACACTGCGATGTGCACGATAGTGTTCGCATAGGACTATAACGTTGGTGTCGATAAAAATACGTACTTTAGGGCGCGCCGCTGAGAGTGTCTCAAAACGCCACTCGATTTTGATTAAGGCCTGTAGGGACGCACAGATGTGCGCCCCTACGCGGCTCCAGTCATCGCGCTAACGACCCATTCCGACACCCTCGGCGCGACTTTGGTTGGATTGCTCAAACTCTTTCGGAGTTAAGTGGATAACCAGATTCATGAATTCAACTACCTGCCTTCAGGCTTTCACGTACCACAGACAGGAAGAAGGAGGCAGGAGTCAGGAGAGAGAATCCAGAATATCTCTAGAAGCTGGAAGTTTCACTCCCTGCTATATCTTAGGGGTCTGGTCTTCTCCACACTGCCCGGTGCAGCTGCCAGCAGGGTGCTTAGTCATCCTTCTTCTTCTTGCTCGTCGTCATCGTCGTCGTCGTCGTCGTCGTCATCGTGGTCACGGCCGCGGCGGTGGTAAACCCCTGTGCTCATGCTTGTCTATTCAGGAGGAGGATATCGTTGATGGTACGCACAGCTCCCGCTCCTTCTTGGTCTCCCATTCTTCAACCTCGCCAAACTGGTCATACAGGAACACCACCGTCCGTTCGTGTTTGGGTTCTTCCTTGAGTAGCTTAACGTCATAACAAATCAGGTGGTTATCGGGATTCTGGCTTGCTGTGATCTCGGCAGATCCGTCAACGTGCACATCTTTGAACTTCACTGGATTGCACAGCCGTCTCGGTTTCTTGAGTTGGAACTGCCTGGGATCCGGGCTGAATTGGTCCGCAATAGAGACCACGATATTCTTGGGGAATTCCGTTTCCTTGGGAAGTCTTACCTTGTAGCACAGGAAGTGATCCACTGGGGGATCGAGCGGTGGCAGAGGCAGGACATCCAGACTTTTTGATTCCGGAACCAGGACGCGGTCGGCCTTGTTTTTATCATCGATGTTCACGATCAATTCGTCGAAGAATTGATCCTTGATCTGGATTCCAGAAATCGGTGCTTTTGGAGGCTTGGGCTCTCCCTCGGGCCTGAATTCCTTGATTTTGTAACTCACCAGATGAGTATCCGAATGATTGATGTCCGCAACATTCTCATCGGCTGGGTTCAGGAGAGCGACTCGTTTTTCAATCGAGAAGACCTCATCTTGAAATTGATCAACCAACCGAACCTGGAACTTCACAAACTTCGGCTCCCCCTTCGGTTTCTTGATGTCGTAGGAGAGGAAATCGTCCAGAGGCATTACTTCACGCTCGAGCGGAAACTCGTACGCTCCAATATCGCAAATAGCATCCCCGTCCTCGTTGCCGTCAATGGGCCGGGAAAGACCGCGCTGGTCGGTGTCAGGACAGGCAGCGTTATCGCCCGCGTCGATGGCCGGGCTGTCTGGAAGCAGCGCATGGGTGAAGGTGGGGCCACCGTTGTCAGCCAGTGGGTCCAGGAGAGGGTCGTCCGTGAAGTCCCCATCTGCTAGTACCGCTGGTGGAGTTACACCGATGCATGTACCATCGCTGTCCATAT
>JAPUKI010000103.1 GCA_027295745.1 Acidobacteriota bacterium | reverse complement strand
AGTGGCGGGTGTGGATGTGAAGGACAATCCTCGTGAGGTCCGCCGTTTGATCGGGGTTGTTTTTCAATCCAATAGCCTGGATCTGGAACTGACGAGCGAGGAAAATCTGTTCCACCAGGGCCGTCTCTATGGACTTCGGGGAGGAGAGCTGAAAAGGCGCGTGGAAGCCTTGATGGGCCGCTTCGGATTGGAGAGCCGGAAACGCGATCTGGTCCGAACGCTTTCCGGTGGTCTGCGTCGCCGCTTGGAGCTGGTAAAAGGCCTGCTGCATAGTCCCCAGATTTTGATACTGGATGAACCCACCTCAGGATTGGATCCGGGGGCTCGGCTCGACTTTTGGCAACACTTGAAGACTCTACGCGCTGAAGAGGGAATCACCATTCTCTTCACCACTCACTTAATGGAGGAAGCCGAGCGATGTGATCACCTGGTGATCCTGAGTGGAGGCCAGGTGGTGGCCTATGGGACCCCAGCGGCCTTGAAAGAAAAAATCGGTGGAGATGTGATTGTCATTCAGACTCCGGATCCGGAGTCTCTCCGTGGTTTGATAGGGGAGCAGTTCGGCTGTGAACCGAGAGTGGTCGATGGGACCTTGCGCTTGGAACGCCCGCGGGGGTATGAACTGGCGGCCAAGATCATGGAAAGCTATCCACAGCAAATTGAAGCAGTCAGCGTGGGGAAACCGACCCTGGAAGATGTGTTTGTTCACGAAACCGGGCATCGCTTTGCAGAAAAAGGGTAGAAGGCGTCAGGAGTGTCGGCTTCATGCCTCATTCAACTTTTTGTAGCGGCCGCCGTGGTAGAGCAGAGGGCCCTTGTCAGGCTGAAGGACTTCAGTGCCCTTGACTTCACCCAAGACAATGGTGTGATCCCCGCCGGGAGACAGGCTGACGATCTCGCATTCCATTCTGGCCAGGACCCCTTCCAAAAGTGGTACCCCGGTTTCACCCGTCACGTAGTGACCTTGAGATCGATCCGTTCCTGCCAGGGCGAAGAAATCCGAGAGATCGGTCTGACCCTCGGCTAGAATGTTGACTCCAAATCTGCCACTCTCCTTGAAGTTGGCCAGTCCACTCAACTGATTATCCAGACAGACCAGAACCAGCGGCGGAGTCATCGAGACGGATGTGAAAGAGTTTACCGTCAGGCCATAGGGTTTGCCCTCCTTGTCCTCGGTCGTGACAATCGTTACGCCGGTGGCAAAACGACCCATCACCTCTCGAAGCTCTTCAGGTGTCACAGGCATCGACACAAGTCTCCTTCCTCTTTCATTGGGAAAGGGCTTCCTCCAGAGCCGGAGTAAGGGCCTGAAGCGTGTGCTCAATATGGGATTCGCTGTGAGCTGCGCTGATGAACCATGATTCCAGCGCTGAAGGTGGCAAGTAGATTCCCCGATCAAGCAGAGCGTGAAAGAGGCGTGCGTAGAGTGCCCGATCGGTTGAAAAAGCGGTCTGTGAATCGTTCACCGGTTTGTCACAGAGAAAGAGGCTCAGCATGGAACCGACCCGGTTCACCTGGCCCGCGACCCCACAGCTGCGCAGGGCCTCGAGGATTCCTTCTTCCAGCGCTTTGCCTCTGATCTCCAGGAGAGCGTACAGCTCAGCTGTCAGCTTTCCCAGGGTGGCCAATCCGGCTGCCATGGCAACCGGATTGCCCGAAAGAGTTCCGGCCTGGTAAACAGGTCCCAGCGGTGCCACCAGTTCCATCAGCTCTCGACGGCCTCCATAGGCTCCCACCGGAAGCCCGCCCCCGATGATTTTTCCAAGACAGACCAAGTCCGGCTGGACATCATACAATTGGGCCGCCCCGCCGCGAGACACCCGGAAACCGGTCATGACCTCGTCGAAGATCAGGAGAGCTCCATAGCGTCGAGTCAGCTCACGTAGTCCCGTCAAGAAACCCTCGGCGGGAGGAACCACTCCCATGTTCCCGGCCACCGGTTCAACAATGACGGTGGCGATCCTCTCGCCCTCTTCCTTGAACAATCCCTCCACGCTATCGAGGTGGTTAAAGGGTGCCACCATGCTGTCCCGGGTCATTCCCGGGGGAACACCCGCACTGTCGGGCAGCCCGAAAGTGGCAACGCCTGAGCCCGCCTTAGCCAGCAGATAATCCACGTGCCCATGATAGTTGCCCTCGAACTTGACGATTTTAGTGCGGCCCGTGGCAGCTCGAGCCAGGCGAATGGCACTCATGGCTGCTTCGGTGCCCGAGTTGACGAATCGGAGCATCTCTATCCACGGCATTGCTTTGGTGATGATGTCTGCCAGGTGGAGCTCTCCTTCGTGTGGAGCACCGTAGGTGAGGCCCTTGCGGGCGGCTTCTTCTACTGCCCGGACCACGTCGGGATGACAATGCCCGAGTATCAGGGGCCCCCAGGAGCTCACGTAGTCCACATAGGAGTTTCCGTCCACGTCAGTCAGGATCGGCCCCTCTGCCTGGGCGATGAAGACGGGATCTCCCCCCACCGCTTGAAAGGCTCGGACCGGACTGTTGACGCCCGCAGGCATCAGCCTCTTTGCTCTCTTCATGAGATTTTTGGATCGGCTCAACTGCATGATGACCTCAGCGGGCGCAGTCATCCCCAAGTGGAGAGGATTTCGTCTTGTGGTCTGTAGATTGCCGTATAGATGGGTGTGTCTCGCAAGGTGTATTTTCGTCCTTCAGTGCTGCGGAGCACAGAGACCAGCTCAGAGAAGTGAGCCAGGTCCTCGGTTTCGTAAACCACCACGAATTCTTGATCCTGCAGGCCGGTTGAATAGAGAAGAAGCTGGGAGATTTCTGGATATTGGCGGCCTACTCTGATGTGTTCATTCATCATTCCCTGTCGAGTCTCTCTGTCCATCAAGTACCATTCAGAGGTCTTGAGGAAAGGGTAGATGACAAGATAGGGTTTGCGTTCGGCCTGAAACGGATTCAATTCTTGAGAGGACTTGCCGGTGGCGTAAAGGGAAGGCCGCGTGAATCCCCACAGGGTGTTGAGCGGTTTGAGATACTGTCGCCAGGAGGAGGTTGTGGAGGCAAAGCGCGTGAAGAAGCTGGCGGCTTGCCGGGGTTCATCAAGGTTGAGAGCACTCCAGATCATCAAGTCGCCTTCACAGCGAGTGGGAAAGATGTGATAGAGGAAAACCCGTTCAGCCAGCTGGGGGATCTGGGAGTTGAGCTGCTTGAGAAAGGCCTGCTGCTGTTTGGAGGTCTGCTGCCAAAAGAAATCCGTGAAGGTGAAAACGGTGTAATGGTTCAGTTGCCGGCCGGGCATTTTTGCTGCGCCCCTCTTCTTTGTCATAATGCTACTTCTCCTGCCCTCTTCGAGGGCGGACGATATCACAGTTTCTGGAAAGCTGCCCTTGAACTTGAGCGAGCTCAGGAATTATGGTTAAGCGAATGAACACCTCCCCTTGGTTTTCAGTGCTGCTGATGGGGACGCTTTTACCGTCGTTTGCTTTTCAGGCCGCCGGAAGCGGAGAAGGAGAACAAGCCCAAAGTCAACTTCTCTCCAGCATTCGGCAATTGAGCTTTGCAGGTCGTCGTGCCGGGGAGGGATACTTCAACCAAGACGGGTCCATGCTCATTTTCCAGAGTGAGCGCGAGCCGGGAAACCCCTTCTTTCAGATTTACCTGATGAACATGGAAACGGGCGATACTCGCCGCGTCAGCCCCGGTTTTGGAAAAACCACCTGTGCCTGGATCCATCCCCAAGGGGAAAAGGTGCTTTTTGCATCGACCCATGAAGATCCCAATGCACGCCTGAAGCAGGAAGAGGAATTAAAACTGCGCGCTGCAGGCGAGTCTGGCCGCTACTCCTGGGACTACGATGAGTACTTTGACATTTTCGAAAGCGATCTCGAGGGAAGAAATCTGAAGAATCTCACCCGGGCTCGCGGTTACGACGCCGAGGGCTCCTTCTCGCCTGACGGAAGACTCATCGTCTTCTCGTCAAACCGCCATGCCTACACCGAAGAACTGTCCCCTCAGGATCAGAGCATCTTTGAGAGGGACAAATCTTATCTGGCTGATGTCTACATCATGAATGCCGACGGCACCCAGGTCCGGCGTCTGACCCATGCCAAGGGCTATGATGGGGGACCATTTTTCAGCCCGGATGGTCAAAAGATCGGTTGGCGGCGATTCTCCGAAGATGGCACTACCGCTGAAATTTATACCATGAATTTGGACGGTTCCCAGCAAAGGGAAATGACCCATTTGGGTGCCATGTCGTGGGCGCCCTATTTTCATCCTTCCGGTGACTATTTGATTTTCGCAACCAACCTCCAGGGGTTTGACAACTTTGAACTCTACCTGGTGGATGGGGAGGGGAGGGGTGAGCCGGTTCGTGTCACCTTCAGGGAGGGCTTCGATGGTCTCCCCGTCTTCCACCCGGATGGAAGACAGCTCCTGTGGACAAGCAATCTCACCGTGAATCGGCAGTCACAGCTGTTTGCTGCCAGGTGGGATGACACTGAGGCTCGGCTGCTGCTGGGTTTAAGTGTCACTGTCGAGGAAGAAGGAGGGATCAGCGATGGGTCCAAGGACTTCGAGACCTTGCCCAACCTGGATGCCACCAGCCCGGAAATCAGCGCCCACGATTTGCGTCTCCATGTGAGCTATCTGGCCTCGGAAAGGATGGACGGACGTCTCACTGGAACCCAGGGCGCAAGGCGAGCATCAGAGTATGTGGCTGCCGCCTTCCAGTTTCTGGGGCTGGAGCCTGCGGGTGACAATGGAACCTATTTTCAAAACTTTGAGTTTACAGCCGGAGTTCTCCTGGGGCCTGACAATCACTTGAGAGAGACTACGGGAACTGCCTTACAGGATGAACCTGTGGTCGATCGGGACTGGCGGCCGCTGGCTTTTTCCAAAAGTGGCAGGATCGATCCAGCGGGAATCGCGTTTGCAGGGTACGGCATTGTTGCTCCCGGGTCAGATGAGCAAGACGAATATGATTCCTATGTCCATTTGGACGTTACCGACAAGTGGGTCCTGGTCTTTCGCTACCTGCCTGAAGATATTTCTCCAGAATTTCGGCAGCATCTGAGCCGTTACTCGAGCCTGCGTTTCAAAGCAATGGTGGCTCGAGATCTTGGGGCACGTGGACTCATCGTGGTCAGTGGTCCCAACTCACAAGTGAAAGGCCAGCTGGTAGGCCTCTCTTTTGATAGTTCGCAGGCCGGGGCCAGCATCGGCGTCATCTCCGTCACAGATGCTTTTGCCGGGCAGCTGCTGGAACCGGTCGGGGAAGGTCTGAAGGCCCTCCAGGACCAGCTGGACAGTGGCCAGTCGGTCCTGGGATTTGAGATCCCCGCTCTGGAGCTGGAGGTGCAAATCGATATTCGGAGAGAAAAGCGGACAGCTCGCAACGTGCTGGCACGTCTAAGGGGTGCGACGACCCGTCAGCGGGTGCCCCAAACGTCCGAGGAGGTCGTAGTGGGTGCCCACATCGATCATCTGGGCCACGGTCTGGGGGCCGGTTCGCTGGCTCGAGAAGAGGAGAGAGGCCAGATTCACTATGGTGCCGATGACAATGCTTCGGGTGTGGGCGGAGTGCTCGAGATCGCTCAATACCTGGTTAACCGGAAGGCGGAGGGAGCCTTGCCCATGAGGCGTGATTTGCTCTTGGCTGCCTGGTCAGGGGAAGAACTGGGCTTGCTGGGTTCCAGTCACTTTGTGGAGACTTTGTTGGAGGAAATAGGGTCTACCACCTTGGCATCGCAGATCGCAGCTTACCTGAATATGGATATGATTGGCCGTTTGAGAACGAGTCTTATTCTGCAAGGAGTGGGCTCGAGTTCCATCTGGCCAGGAGAGACCGAGCGGCACAATGTCCCCGTAGGATTGCCGATCGTAATCCAAAACGATAGCTACCTGCCCACCGACGCAACCAGCTTTTATCTCAAGGGAGTCCCGCTTCTGAGCGCTTTCACGGGTGTACACAGGGATTACCACACCCCTCGCGACACAGCTGACAAGATCAATTATGAGGGGGCGGAAAGGATCGTGCGCCTGATGGCGCTGATAACAGGTTCTTTGCTCACCAGCGAGAGTAGACCTGACTATATCGAGATGGAGAGGCCTGCAAGCTCCATGGAAAGGGCCGGTTTGCGCGCTTACCTGGGGACCATCCCTGACTATGCTCAAGGCGATCTTGCCGGGGTCAAGCTTTCCGGGGTGATGAAAGGAGGCCCCGCCGAGCAGGCGGGCGTCCAGGGCGGTGACGTCATCATTGAGCTGGCCGGTCGTACAATCGAGAACATCTACGACTACACTTATGCCATCGATGCTCTGAAGGTGGGAAGCGAGGTGAATCTCGTTGTGCTGCGGGGGAATCGCCGTGTCACCGTGACCGTGACTCCCACTTCCCGAGAGTGAGGGGACCGCCGCCGAGGGCCCGCAGGCTAAAGCCTGCGGCTCTGCTGGAGCTAGCAAAAACAAACTGAGCCGTGGGCTTCAGGCGAGCCTGTTCAGCCCACGGGCCATTTACGTTTTTGCGAGCTCGCTCATGAACTTGCCAGCCACGAGATCCGACAGCATTTTCACCAGGAGTGGATCGTCATTGGGCATCTGTGTGCGGGACAATCTCATGCCGATTTCTTTTGCCTGTGCCTGGGCGCTCACGTCCAGGTCGTAGAGAATTTCCAAGTGATCCATCAAAAACCCAATGGGAGCTAGCAGGCAAGTCTCCTTTCCCTCAGTTCGCAGATCCCGCAAGACGTCCTGCAGATTGGGTCCCAGCCAGGGCTCACTGCCACCCCCGTCACTCTGATAGGCGATTGTCCACTGGGATAGACGGCACTTCTTGGCCAGCGCTTGAGCCGCCATCTCAAACTCATTCGTGTAAGGATCCTTCCATTCCTCGATTCGAGCCGGCAAACTGTGATTGGTGAAAATGACGGTGGGGGTTGTATCCTGGAGGTGGAGAGTCTCCTCGATTCGGCTCCTCCACAGCTCCAAAAAGAGGGGGTGGATATTCCAGTTTTGAACGAATGACCACTGGATTGGCTCGCCCAATTGCTGGTTGGATTCCCGAACAAGCCGATAATATCCCTCTGTGCTCAAGCGAGAGCGAAATGGGGCCAGTGCCACTGCAATGGCCTGTCTGACTCCGGAGTCCGCCATTTGAGACACCCTATCCTCAATAAATGGAGGAGAATGCTTCATGGCCAGGTAAACTCGGAAGCGCTCGGGAAAGCTCAGGTCCAGAGTATCTTGGAGCGCCGCAGCGATTTTTTCAGCGACACTGTACAGAGGAGAACCTCCTACCGAGTGATAGCGTTCCTTCAAGTTTTGAAATTCCTCCTGGGTGGGCTCTGTTTTGCGGTAGTACTGGAGGATGTGCTGTAGGTATCGAAAGATGGCTTGATCATCCAGCGAGGGCGCACTCCCATAGGCCATGATCAGCACACCCAGTGAACTGGACTTCATAGGTGTCTTACCGGGAAGCGCCTTGTCCCACAGCCAGCATCCTTTCAAGGGCTCGCCGGGCGGGTCCAGCAACCTGAGCTGACACCTCAACCCGATGTTCGAGGTTCTCCAGAGTTGCCAGGATTTTGGGCAAGGTGATTCTTTTCATGTGAGGGCAAAGATTGCAGGGGCGGATAAAGTCAATTTCAGGAAATTCCACGGCTACATTGTCACTCATGGAGCACTCCGTGACCATGACCACGCGCTTGGGCCGTTCTTGGCCAACGTGGCGAATCATGGCTGAAGTGGAGCCGACGAAGTCGGCTTCAGCCAGAACGTCGGGGGGACACTCCGGATGGGCCAGGATCTCAATATCCGGGAACTGTCGGCGGTAGGCAGAAAGCTCCTCGGCGGTGAAACGCTCGTGCACCTCACAGTGACCCTTCCAGATGATGACCTCGACTTCTGTGAGACCAGCGATGTGGAGGCCCAGAAATTCATCGGGCAGGAAAATCACCCGCTCACTGCCCAGCGATTCCACTACCTCCACAGCATTGGCCGAGGTACAGCAGATATCTGACTCGGCCTTCACGGCTGCCGAGGTGTTCACGTAGGTCACCACGGGAACTGACGGGTATCGTTGGCGCAAGAGTCGAACGTCCTCGGCCCGAATCGATGCGGCCAGCGAACAGCCGGCCTCAAGGTCGGGGATGAGAACGGTCTTTTCAGGATTGAGCAGCTTTGCTGTCTCAGCCATGAAATGGACCCCGCAGAGAACAATCACCTCGGCGTCGGTTTCCACCGCCTGGCGCGCCAAGGCCAAGGAGTCACCGCTGAGGTCAGCAACACCGTGAAAGATTTCCGGGGTTTGATAATTGTGGGCCAGGATAATCGCGTTACGCTGCTGTTTCAATTCGTTGATAGCCGCAATGAGAGGCGCATGAACCGACCACTCTATTTCGGGAATGACAGTGCGCAAGCGTTCGTAAATGGGTGCCGTCGCATGAGCCACCTCCGGCGTGTAAGAAAGCTCAGACACTCCCACCGATGGTTCAGATCCATGTGTCGCAGTCATCGCTAAACACTCCTTATGCTCCAAAATGAATCAATAGTGGAGACTATTTCAAACAGTGGTCCGCCCTGTGCCGACCCAAACGCACTCTTATGCTAAAAGTGAGTATAACTCACTCGTCTCTCCCTGATCAAGCAGATCATCTCCTTTTGCTTACTTTCGAAGCGTGCCACTGGTTGCACCGGGAAGACCCACACCGGGAGCCGGGCGTTCTCGGAGCACTTCATGCCGGAAGCGAAAAAGCATGGCCGGTCGGCCCCGGGTCTTTGGGGCAAACTGGTCGGTTCCTTCCACTAGCCCTCCCTTTTCCACCAAGCGCCGAAAGTTTTGCTTGTGTAGACGGACTCCTGCTAGAGCTTCCACAACCCGCTGAAGCTGCAGCAAGGTAAAGGTGGGGGAAAGCAGTTCGAAGACCACGGGACGATACTTGATTTTGCCCCGAAGTCGGCCCAGTGCAGTAGCCAGAATACGGCGGTGATCCAGTGCCAT
>JAPUKI010000102.1 GCA_027295745.1 Acidobacteriota bacterium | reverse complement strand
CGCCTCCAGACCCTCCGCCATCTGCAGCGCGATCTTGAGGGCATCCTCTACAGGAATCGGTCCCTGGGCGATCTTATCCGCCAGCGTGGGGCCTTCGATGAGCTGGAGAACCAGGGCCTTGGTCTGGCCTGCTTCTTCGATGCCGTAAATCTGCCCGATGTTGGGATGATCCAGGGAGGCCAGGACCTCCGCTTCCCGTTGAAAGCGGGCCATTCGCTGGGCATCCGAGGCAAACTGCTGGGGTAGGATCTTGAGCGCCACATCCCGGTTCAGCTTGGTATCGGTGGCACGGTAGACCACACCCATGCCTCCTTCACCGATCTTCTCCAGAACCTTGTAATGGCTAATGGTCGTGCCGACCATAGGTGCTTCCCCTCACTGTGCAGGTGTGCTCTAGATGTTACGCCTAGTGGGGGTCTGAAGGCAATGGAAATCACCCTCAAATGGGGTTTGAGTTGGCTGGAGTTGGATCCTCGAGGGTTTTTGGATATGATCCCGATAAAATAAAAAGGCACCCCTCAAGGAGGTTCAACCCTGGATTACTTTCTGCGGCTCCTCTCTTTACGCCGGGAAGAAGCACCCAAGGCTTTGCTGATGGCTTTGTACTTCTTCCTGGCCATGGCTTGCGGCAGCATAGTCAAATCGCTGCAGATTGCTCTCTATCTGAGCAAGGTAGGCTTTGACTGGCGCCTCCCCTCTTTGTATGCAGTTGTAGCGCTAATCTGTGGTCTCATTGTCCTCCTTCACCGGTATCTTGCTCGTCGCTATTCCAACCTGGATCTAGCTAGCGGTACCCTCGGTTTTTTTCAGCTCAGCATCGTCCTCTTCTGGTTTCTGGTAGCGCGAGAACAAGTTTGGGTCTACCTGGCTTTCTACATCTGGGGAGGACTCTTTTGTTTGCTCGTTCCCACTTTGGGTTGGTTCATTGCTTTTGACCTTTACAGTATACGAGAGGCCAAGCGTCTTTTCGCGCTTTTTGGGACGGGTGGAATCCTGGGCGGAGCTTTCGGTGGCTATTACACTGCACTGGTCTCCAGAACACTAGGTGCCAGTGGGCTGCTGGTGCACGTTTTTGTACTTTTATTGGTTTTACAAGGGGTACTGCTGGCCATCTATCGTTCCACCGGCAACCGCGTGGAGCTTAGGCATCCACTCAGTTCTGACACTTACAAACAGTCGCGGTCGGCTCATCCCTCGAGCTTGACTGGCCTTTTGGGATCGCGTTATTTCACCTCTCTTGCCGGGATGGTTTTGCTCTGTGCCTTTACCACCACCCTGATAGACTTGCAGTACCAATGGTTCCTGGAGCAGAGGTATCCTGGATCTGAGACACAGATTACCCAGTTTGTGAGTGCGCTTCTGGGAATCATGTATTCCTTCTCGGCACTTTTGCAGTTGTTCGCTACCAGTCGTCTCTTGGCCCACTTGGGCGTTGGTACAACTCTTCTGGTACTTCCCCTGGCTCTGTTTGGCGGATCGCTAGGAGCATTGATTCTGGCCGGTTTTACGGCAGCCGTGGCCCTAAAAGCCATTGACGGATTTCTGCGCCCGTCTATTTATCGAATTGGGCTTGAAGTGCTTTATGTACCCTTCTCAGGTCCCCATACCCTAACCCTCAAGAGCTTCATCGACCTGGTAGTCTTTCGTTTCGGCGATGCTTTAGGTGCAGCTGCCTTTTTGGGAGTTTCTATCGTTCTGGTCACTCCAGTGGAGATCCTTCAGGCGACGATTCTCTTGGCCGCGGCACTTTGGGTATTCCTGACCCTCCAGCTTAGACAGCAATACGTCAATCGACTCCGGTACAGCCTTGAGCACAAGCCACCCAAAGCTTGGCCTTCCTCTTTAATGTTGGAGGCGACTGGAGCTCAAGAAGCGTTGCAGGCAGCTCTCAAGAGCGACAATCCAAGCAAGGTGTCCTTTGCCCTCCAACAACTCACGGCTGCCGATCTCCAAAACGAAGAAGTACAAGTAATGGACTTTTCGGCTTCCGTGGAAGACATCATGCACACTCACATTTCGGGAGTGCACAGTGTCCGTCAGCTATGGTTAAAAACGGTGGCCCACCTGGTTGATGATTCCGACCCTCAAATCGGAGCCGTCGCCTTTCATCTGTTGGTCCGTCATGATCCCGCCAAGTATTCAAGTCACTTAGGCAAGAAGCTCGACTCCGAATCCATCCCTAAAGCGATCTACTTATACTATCTGGATCGTTACATAGAACACCCCGACCCCTATCTCCAGTTCTCTCAAGTGATGAACTGGTGCCAGAGCCCCTCCCCAGAGGCAACATCAATTCTGGCCCGACTCATGGGGAAGACCAGAAATCGTGCCTTCCTGCCCATTCTTCGGCAATGGATGAGTGGCTTGCCGGGGGAACCAGCGCGAGCCGCCATTGAAGCCATCGGACAGTATGCAGAGCCCCGTCTTCTGGTCCCTCTGATCAGTCTTCTGGGATCGCACTGGAGCCGTCAAGCAGCTCGAAAGGCTCTCATCAATTACGGCGAACCCGCTGTTTCACAGCTCCTGGAGTTCCTTCGAAATCCTGCGATTGGATCCTCTGTTAAACAACAAATCCCCCACATCCTTAGCCGTATCAACACATCCTCATCACGAGAGGGACTTGTGTCGGCTCTCTATTCGCCCGATCCTGCCGTTTCCTACAACAGCCTCAAAGGCCTCAACAAACTGCGAGCTTCCCAGGATTTCTCTTACTCCCAACAGACTTTTTTACCGCTTCTTCAAATATGGGCCAAGCAGTACTATGAACTCGTCAATATTGAATCGATTTCCAACAAGCAAGAGGAAGACGCTTGGAAACTGCTGCGGAAAACAAACCATGAGCGAATCGATTGGACAATTGAAAAGATCTTTCGAAGCCTTGAGCTCTTCTTTCCTAGAGGAGAGGCTTACTTATCTTATCTGGGGTACACCGGCAACAAGAAGAAACTTCGGGAAAATGCCATCGAACTGATCGATGTGAGAATAAGAGGCGAACTCAGAAAAACTTTACTTCCCATCTTTAGCCAGGACAGCCCAGCGAAGGTGACACGCAAAGGACGAGCACTTTTCCGTCTTCCCTCCGATCCAGACGCGATATTATTGGATGCACTCTCGGAGCTTGACCCCTGGCTTAGATGCTGTGTGATGGCAGCGCTGAGAGAGCAGCCCAGACCGATTCTTGAGAGGGCTGTAAGGCAGGCTAGCCAGGACATTGACCCTTTGGTTCGAGAAACTGCCCAATGGGTTTTGAGAAGCATGAAAGGAGCTGCCTCAGGAACTGAGGAAGGAAGAGTGATGCTCCCAACAATTGAAAAGGTCCTTCTACTGCAAGATCTGGGAATTTTGAGCTTTGCCTCCACAGATCATCTCGCTCAATTGGCTACACTGTGTCAGGCGAACACCTACCCAGCCGACGAGACACTGTTTCGAAAGGGCGAGCCACATTCAGAACTGTTCCTTCTGGTCGAAGGTCGTGTCAGCTTGGAGACTGAGGCAAATCCGGAGACCGTGGAAAAGTGCGCTTTAGATTTTTGGTCCTGTCTGGCACAGAGTGCTCATGAGGTCAGCGCTAAGTGTGTGGACGATTGTACGGTCTTGCTGGTCTCTGTTGAGGATCTTGTTGACATACTCTCTAGCGAACCGGACCTCAGCTGGGCGATTCTGAAATATCTGGCCAGTTCGCGCCCCAAACCGTGACGGCGAAGCCGGAGGTTCTCGCCACCGCAGTAGATCGAGTGTTAGTGGTCTTGGAACCTGAGGAGCCCCCAAATGCTGGGAGCGTCCCATGAGAAGCGCCGTGTCAACGGGACCCAGGAAACAATCTGGCCATCTTCGCTGACAAACAACAGGTTGAAGCCTATGGACTTCTTGGCCAGATTATTCAGACCAGGAGTTTCTCCAGTAACCGTCACCAACAATCGCTGCTCATCTCTTTCGATAGCCAGCCACGAGGGCTGTATTTGACTTGCTGATATCAGAGTGGCCGGACGCAAGTGAAAAGCGAAAGCGGTCAATTTGCCATCATGAGATTCAGTGATCAGAAGACATCGGTCATTTTCCTGGTAAGACAAGGGACGTGTTCCGTCAGGGTTAATGAGCAGAAACAAACTCCCCGGTATAAACCAGTCGTCGTAGTTTGCAGGAGGGGTAACGGAGCTGGGTCGAAGCTTGAAATCAGGGGGCAGCTCGATTCCCACGTGTAAGCCGTATGAACTCCAGGCAATTCGCCCGATTTTTCTTAGTTCTCCTTCGACATCCATCTTGAGCCAACGGCCCTGAGGCCAGTTTTCTAGAGTCACATTCACAGATGGTTTCAAACCAAGATGAGGTACCGTCTCTTTCGGTCCACGAAGAAAAGGCACTTTGCCCTTTGCCCACTTAGAGCGTGGGATGCGAAAGATCTCTCGCTGTTCATTGCTGAGAAAAAGCATATCACCTTTCCAGGCGACCCCTTCCACTTGGCCGGCATTCAAAGGGTAAACCAGCGGATCGGTCTGAACCCATTGATCCGGTAATGCTGCTCCCTCAAAAATCACCAGTGCTCGATAAGAGGACAAAACAAGTCGCTGTCCATCATGGCTAATGTCCCCACCGGTAATCATGGCATAAACGGGTATAGTTCCAACAAAGTGTGCTGTTCCGTCCTTATCCAGGCCGTCATGTCGATAAACACGAGGCAGCGACCCATCCCACGGTTTGGTTACCAAGTAAAGGGCATCCCCCCAGACAAACAGGGTCTCACAGTCATAACCCGCATCAGGGAATCGGACATAGATCTTGCGAGGTCGCTCAATCTTCCCTTCTTCAAAAGGGTTCGGCTCTCGGATGACGTATATGACGTTGCGGTGTTCGGGCTCTTCCCTAGAGGTATTGTCGAGAATGTATAGGTTCCCATTCTGATCAAGAGCAATGTCTTCCCAGTCCTGGTTTTCCGTATCGGGAACGAGATAGCTTTGAATCAGTTTTCCGTCTCCATCAATTGCAAAGAGTTCCGGAGCACTATTTGAATCGTTGTGAGTCCACAGGACATCTTCGTAACGATGACTCGCGGCTAAGCCGGAAGGCTCTGTGATGCGCGGAAAATCTATCAGACCTTGGGGCGGAACCGTCCAAGGGTCTCGCACACAACTTGAAGTGGCAGCGATGAGAAAAAAGACAAGGAAAGAACGCCGCATTCTCAATGTGGCGGTCTTCCTGGGATCACTTCTATGTCGATCTTCGCTTGCATTCACCACTTGGCCACTGTTCTTACGAGCTGCAATGCTTTATTTGTCCTATCGATTGCCAAGTTATCATATTTTAAGGTTACGACATGTCTACGGAAACGAAACGCCTTGGCCGATCTTCTCGATGACTTTGTAGTGGCTGATGGTCTTGCCGACCATAGAACTCCCCCCGACTAAGTGAAGTGAATTTTTATACATAGTAGACCCATAAGTGGTTCAAGACAATAGAAACCTTCCTTGGCCCTGGTAGGGACGATCCCCCGGAGTCCGAGGGCAGCGAGAGAAAACAACCGCTGTTTGCATTGCAGTGAAAACGTGTTATGCTTCAAAGAAATCCAGGCAGTAGAGGGAAAAGGCATCGTGGTCCGCACGTCCATCACCATTACAAAATCCTAGAAAAGATCGATATTGTCGGCATAGATGGGGGTGTACCATTGGTGACCGCCTAAAAAGGGAGGGAACAACATGGAAAAGAAAAGATGGAGCTTAATTTTTGTGGCGGTTTTTCTGACGCTTGATTTAAGTGTCGGCTCGGTCCCGGCGGACCCTCCTCCGTATCTGGATTTTGCTGTTTACCCTGTTTACGAAACCCTCACAGCGGCGCCCTCCAGAGACTCCATTGCGATGGTCGCCGCACGGGTTTCCAGCAATCCTTTTTCCGGCCTGGGGGTTCTTGAGCAGAAATCTTCTCCTTCTCTTTCCTGGCTCGGTCCCGATGGGAAGCCGCTGCCTTTTCAGAGCAATGTGGAGGTGGAAGAATTCCTGCGAACCGCCGAGATTATCTCCAGAGAACGGATCGGCGAGGGACTCAACAACTTCCTGAAGGTCTTGTTGGAAAAAGACGGAATTCGAATGCACGCCATCTTTCGCGATGTTCATGTTGAGCGAAGCCAAATGCCACTCAGTGACGGCAAGATCAGTTTTTTCTTCCGCGATGACGCCATCTTCGAGTGCGCGGCGTACGAACTGGCCAAGCTGCTGGGACTGGACACCGTTCCCCCTGCAGTGGAGCGTAAAATTCGACGCCAACAGGGAACTTTGC
>JAPUKI010000101.1 GCA_027295745.1 Acidobacteriota bacterium | reverse complement strand
TGGCTGTAACTGTAGGTCCAGTTGTTGTTGCAGCTTCATTCGTTCCTCTTCTTCAAGACGCTGAATCTGCGCCTCTTTTTCGGCGGCTTTCCCGTCGATGTAGGCGAGCTGCTCTTCAGTATACTGGGGGATTCCGGCGGGGTCTTTCTTGAGAAAGTCATACAGTACTTGAAGTTGCTGCTCAGCCATCTGTGCAGCGATTCCCTTGATGGCTGCTGTTCGAGCGTAATTTTCAATGGCCTTATCGGCTTCGTTCAATCGGGTATAGGTGTAGCCGAGCCGGAAGTAGGCAGCATCGAATTTGGGATCCGTTTCAATGGCCTTCTTGAGATATTCTATGGAACGGTTGAGAATCACGGTACTGTCTCCTACCATGCTGAGTGATTTCTTCAGATACGCCAATCCCTGGGCGTAGTTGGCGTCGGCCACAGCTCGGTCCCTAAACATGATCCATTGTCGCACCGTTGTGTTGGAGGGTTTATCGATCGCCTCCAGGATTCTGAGTGCCTCTACGGCATAGTCAATGGCTTTATTATTTTCACCTGCTTCGGCAAAGGCCATTGCCAAGGAAGGACGAATATCCGGATCGTCGGGGAGTAGTTCGATCGTCTTCTCACCGTGGAAGACCAGATTTTCGTAGTCGTTCAGCTGTTGATAAGAAAGTGCCATGCGCTTGTGAACAAAGGCGGCAAGGTCACTTTCAGGAAACAGGTCCAGGAACTTCTTCCCCAGCTGAATGAGCTGTTCAGGTTGAGTGGCCTGGACGACTGCGTCATAGGCATCAAACTCGGCGTCAAAAAACTTGATGCTCTCGATTGATTCCAACACCTCATCGATGTCATCTTCGGATTTACCTCTCACCCCAAAGCCAATAATCTTGCCATTGGTCGTGGTAACCACCACAGTTTGATAGATCCTGTCCCTGCGCTCGCGGCTGCGGAAGTTCAGACGGTAAAACTCGAAGTTGCCATACAGCACTGGACGGATGTTGCCTCGAACCTCGAAGTTATGCTCTTCCATCTCTTCCTCATGGATACCCAACCATTCCCCTCCGGTCTCGACCACCGGGGTCGTGGCAGAGGGGGCGGGTAAGTTCGCAGAAAAAGCGAACAGCGTAAGATCAAGATTGCTGGCTTTGAACACAACTGTGCTGTCGCCTAGGGTGTTGATATTCTGATCATCCGCTTGCTGCACATCCCAGCCTGAGGGGAATAGGAACGAGAAGCCCAGACGTATATTGGTGTACAGATTTCCCTCAATCTGAGATTCTTCAGTTTGTGGGACGGCAGCTGAGAGCCACAGTACCGAAGCGACGGTGCACACAAGAAACGCAGATAAAAAATACCTCATTTCATCCTCCAAAATTGAGTTCTCTGAAATCGTTGGTTGTATGGTCTATCTAGCTCCGGGGAATTTTGCCACAGAAAGGAAGATGAGAAAAGCCCAGAAGTCTAGTTAAGGCAGTTTTTCAATCGAGTTGTGAGCTTCCTCCTTGGCCCCTCGCAGATCGCCCTTCATATCCAGGACCCGATCAAAATAAGTGCGGGCTCCTCCAAAGTCGCCTTGGAAGGCCTGGTAATTACCGATCCGGAGCAAGGACCAGCCTTGAACCCATTCGGGCACGCCCGGAGATTCGGTAGCCTGCGTATAGTACTGGACGGCTTCCTCGTGCTGCTCCTGTTGAGAAGCAATTTGGGCAAGATAGAAGTAAGCACTTCCGTTTTCAGGGTCCTCGCTCAGGAGGTTTCGGAGCTGTTCTCTAGCAGACAGAAACTCTCTTTTCGAAAGCAAAACCGCTGCTTGATTCAACAAGGAGTTCACCCGGTTACGCCGATCGACTTCCCCTTGAACCCTCTGTCGGGATTCAGCCTCTTTTTCCTCTTCGACCCTCAGATCGCTTTCGAGAGCTGCAATGACCTTCTCATCTTCCTCAATCTGCGACTTTGTAATGTTTTTAAAGAGGTCTTCCACATAAAAGGGAAAGGAAATGAGCTCGGTTTGTTCGTACCGCTTGAGACCTCGCTGAAAGTAGGGAACGAAGATGAAGCCTTGACGAAACAGGTTGACCAGCTCACGGTCCGGATTCTCCGGTATGTGAATCTTCCATAAGATAGTTTCGATTAGGGATTCTGCCACCACCAGAAAATACTTATTTTGATACTGTGCATCCAGTTGCGGTTGCCTGTGGGCCAGCTCCATGAGGTCGCTGTGTTTCAGTAACTGGAGTCCAAACTTTTCCACCAGGGGATCGAGCAGAAAGTGGAGGTACCCATGTTGCAGTTGGCGATGATTTTCGGCTGGATCGTCTGTGGGACCCACCACAATGTAGTAGACCGCTTCCAGACTGCGCGCGTTGACGATGTTCTTGGCATTGAGGAGATCGGGAATGAGGACAATTCGCCGGTCCAGGACAAATCTTGGCGGAATGCGAAAATATTGCAGGGTCTGCTCGATCATTTCTCTCAGAACCGGTCGATAGGATTCCAATTCCTCAGCATAGGCTGGTTGATAACGCTTCCAAAGCGATTCGATATCGGCCTTTTGGTAAAATTCCTGGACAAGCTGCCCAAATCCGAGTACTCGACGGGCGTCGGGAGGGACTTCCGCTTCCTTAACGGTGAGCTTGAAATGAGGAGGGCCTGAGAGCAACAGGGCCAGGGAAACATAGGCCACCTGGTTGTCGATCCCATCGCTTCCCTGCCGATGCTCATTGTAGAAGGCTTGCAGTTGCTCGAGAAGTCCGGGATCGATCTGTTGCAGTTCTCGACGGATACTCTGGCGCACCTCCGACATCTCCTTTCCCGGGGTCTCATAGTCAAAGCCCGCCGCGTTCAGAGCTGCCATGACGGTGAAGATGCGAACGTCCACTGTGAGATCCATGTTGACGAGAGCTTCCACGGAGTCCGATGACTGACCCATCAAGAAGGACAATGGACCGCTGATCACCCCGCACAGCAAGCTGACCAGTAGGAGTGTCTTACTTTCAGGAATTTTCTTCATCTCAAAAATAAGCGTTTATGTTAACACGAACTGAAGTGATCAAACCCTCTCGGTTCATACCTTTCTCGTTTTTCTCCTCGCTTGAGGTACACGCCGGGCTCACCGCGGTACAGGTGGCCAATGACCCTGTAAGGTGGAAAATCAGTCCGGTACTCTGAGTTCAGCCGATCCAACTGTTTCTCGGATGCTGACAAGAGCAGAGCGTAATCTTCCCCGCCATTGAGTGCTGCTTCCAGTATATCGATCTCCCCGATTTTCCGGTCGGGTAAAGGCAACTGGTCCACCTCGATTTCTGCTGCCAAGTGACTTTGACGGGCGATCTGAAGCAGGTCGGAACCGAGCCCATCGCTAACGTCAATCATGGCATTGACAACGCGATTCTCGCACAGCCAGGTTCCCACATGAACCAGCGATTGGGGCAACAAATGGGCTTTGAGGCACCGATACCGAAAATCGTCTCCCGCCCAATGGGCCAGT
>JAPUKI010000100.1 GCA_027295745.1 Acidobacteriota bacterium | reverse complement strand
ATCACCACCTGCCGACCTTCCAGAGTGTCAGGAGAGACCCCCCACCCCCACCAACGGGCCCTCAGTGAGGGTACCGCTCAGGAAACTCTGCTACGCTCGTTCAGGAGATAAAGGAGACATCTGCAATATCGGGGTGGTGAGCCGCAGCCAAGAGATCTACCACTGGATCTGCCATGAACTCACGGCCCAGCGACTGAAGGATTACTTCTCGGAGCTCTGCCAAGGAAGGGTGGAGCGTTTTGAGATTCCCAATCTCCTGGCCCTCAACTTTCTACTGCACCAATCTCTGGGCGGAGGTGGAACCCTCTCGCTGCGAATTGACCCCCAAGGGAAAACCTTAGCAGAAGCACTACTCTTGATGGAGGTGGAGGTCCCGGAAGAACTGCTGGGGGAAACGCTGACAACTGACACCTGACAACTGACAGCTGACAACTGACACCTGACAGCTGACACCTGACAACTGACAATAAACAACAGACAATAGACAAGAAGAAGGAGTCAGGAGTCAGGAGTCAGCAGAGAGAATCCAGAATCCAGAATCCAGAAGGAGAAATTTGAGTACGGCCCGCAGGCTAAAGAGGGTGTCGCAAAAGTCGGTTGACCCAGGTTGGTTGCGTAGGGGCGCACAGACGTGCGCCCTATAAGCAATTGATATAGCAGGGTTTCTGGGCGCACGGCTGTGCGCCCCTACAGGCCTCAGTCAAGGTCAAGCTGACTTTTACGACACCCTCTAAAGCCTGCGGCTCTGACGGAGCTGACGAGTCTTAAACCGAGCCGGGGGCTGCTGTTTCACATTTCCTTTTGGTTTGGGAGAAAACGGTTGTAAAATAGGCAGTTGAATCAACTAAAATGTATTGTCAACATCTATGATTAGGTAAAGAGAGGGGAATGCCATGAGAAAACTTTTTCTTCTTGTCATGACTTTGTGCTTGACTGTCCCGGCTTTTGGTCACGAGGACGCTCTCACCCGAGAGACTTTGAAAAAATTCTTCCCGGAAGCCGACAATTTCGTCAGCCGTCACAAATCGCTAACTTCTGAGCAATTACATCAGGTAGAAGTGGCTGCAGAAGATAAGGTCCAGGAAGCTGACAAAGATCTCACTGTCTTTGTTGCCATTGTCACGGACCCTCAGACTCAGAAAATGCAGTCGATCGGGGCGGTGTTGATGGTGGACGCCGAGGGTTCACAAGGCACCATCGATATGGCTGTGGGGTACTCTCTGGATGGCACCGTAAGAAAGGTTCTCATCCTTGAAAATGGGGACGCCAAGGAATTGGAAGCAGAGGCCTTTTTGGGCCAGCTGGAGGGGAAAAGTCCCTCGGATGACTGGGATCTGGAGCATGAATTCAACCTGGTGGGAAATACTGCCAGCGCCCAGGCGGTTATCCGGGCGGTCCGCCGTGGAATGCATCTGTTCTTAGCTTTTATGAGTCGCTAGGTACTCCCTTTCAGAAATACGGTAACGTTCGCGGATGGGGCTTGCGAGGCGAGGTCGCGCCTCGATCTGGGCTCCGTCGCGCTCCCAACAAACGTTACCGTATTTATGAAAGTTAGTTCTAAAAATTGACCTGCCGGTCCAGTTCGGTATAAAACCACTCATCTCAACTCGAAAGCCGGGCGCTAAGCCTTGAGCAGGAGCCACTCAGGCGACGCTCCCTGATTGGGAGTACCGTGGCCTTTTAGAGGTCACCAACGACATGCTAAATGCCATCATCCGTTTCTCCCTTCAAAATCGGCTTTTGATCGTTGCTGCATCTGCTTTCCTGGTTGTCTACGGCGGTTACGTCATGGTTCAACTGCCCATCGATGTGCTGCCGGATATTAACCGTCCCATGGTGACAATCATGACCGAGTCCCATGGGCTGGCACCTGAAGAGGTGGAGCGCTTAGTCACCTTTCCCTTGGAAACCCTGCTCAATGGTGCCACCAATGTGGAGCGAGTCCGCTCCCAATCAGCGCCCGGACTTTCCATTGTCTGGGTTGAATTCGGTTGGGAGACGGATATCTACATTGCCCGACAGATCGTCAACGAAAGGCTGCAGCTGGCATCGGCTCAGCTTCCGCCGGAAGTGATTCCGGTGATGGGACCCATCAGTTCCATCATGGGGGGCATTCATCTCATCAGCGTGCGGGCTGAAGGGGAAAGCGTTTCCGATCTGGAACTTCGGACTATCGCCGATTGGACCATCCGTCCCCGGATTCTAGCCATTCCTGGAGTGGCCCAGGTGGTCAACATGGGAGGTGGAATCAGACAGTATCAGGTCTTGGTGAACCCCCAGCGGATGAGGGATTTTTCCATTAGCCTGGCTGAAGTGGAGACCGCCATTGGTTTCTCGAATTCCGCCACCTCAGGAGGTTTCCTGAATCGAGGGGGCCAGGAGTACCTGATCCGAAACATTGGCCGGATCGAAACGCTGGACGATCTGAGCAACACGGTGGTGGCTCTCAGGGGATCCGTTCCCGTCTATGTTCGAGATATCGCCCGAGTTCAGTTTGGTCCTCAGATCAAGCGCGGAGAATCCTCCTACAACGGGCAGCATTCGGTCATCATGCAGATCACCAAGCAGCCGGGTGCCAACACCTTAGAGCTGACAGAGCGGGTGGAGGCCGCCTTGGATGAAATTCGGGCCGGCTTGCCGGAAGGCGTGGTGGTGGATCCGGCTGTCTTTCGCCAGGCCGATTTTATTTCAACCGCCATTGGCAACGTGATTGAGGCGCTCAGAGATGCTTCTCTCCTGGTCGTCATCGTATTGTTTCTCTTCTTAATGAACTTTCGAACCACAACCATCACCCTGACCGCCATCCCCCTGTCCTTTCTGATCACAGCGGTGATGATGCAATGGTTCGGGATCACCCTCAACACCATGATGCTGGGAGGGTTGGCCATTGCTATTGGTGAGTTGGTGGATGATGCCATTGTGGATGTCGAAAACGTCTTCCGGCGACTACGCGAGAATCGCCAGAAGTCCCAACCCGAACCGGCCTTGACCATCGTTTTTCGGGCCTCCAGTGAGATTCGAAATTCCATTGTCTTTGCCACCCTCATCGTGATCTTGGTCTTTTTGCCCCTTTTCTTCCTGAGCGGAGTGGAGGGACGGCTGTTCACCCCTCTGGGAATTGCCTACGTGGTCTCTATTCTGGCCTCC
The DNA here is from genome assembly GCA_027295745.1 of Acidobacteriota bacterium. Taxonomy (GTDB): domain Bacteria; phylum Acidobacteriota; class UBA6911; order RPQK01; family JADFOI01; genus JADFOI01. The sequence goes on along the minus strand of JAPUKI010000100.1, from coordinate 1,218 downwards.
CTTCTGGTCTCATTGACTCTCACGCCAGTGCTCTGTTACTACCTCCTGGGCCGCTCCAAGATCCTGGAGCGAAAGCAAGACGGTTGGTTGGTGCGACAGCTCAAGAGTGGACAGACCCAAGTCTTGAACCTTACTCTGGAGCATCCCTGGAAGGTTATGGCTGGAGCATTGTTCCTGGTGCTTTTTGCCGTTTCATTTATCCCACTGATGGGCCGGGAATTTCTTCCTGGTTTCAACGAGGGAAGCTACACCATTAATGTAATAGCCGAGCCGGGCACCTCGCTTCCTCGATCGGACCAAATCGGGACGCGGGCAGAGCAACTTCTCCTGGAAGTCGAGGAAGTCGTCTCGACAGGCCGGCGCACCGGGCGGGCAGAGCTGGATGAGCATGCCGAAGGGGTCAACTACAGCGAAATTGACGTCACCCTGCGGGAGGGTCGACCCAAGGAAGAAATAGAGGCGGAGATTCGTGAGAAGCTGGATCAGATCCCGAATGTGGTGGTCAACGTTGGTCAACCCATTTCTCACCGGATCGATCATCTGCTCTCGGGGACCTTTGCCCAGATTGCTGTCAAGATTTTTGGTGAGGATCTGACCGTTCTGCGCTCCCTGGCGGGAGAGGTCGAGCAGATCATGGATAGTGTAGGAGGGGTCGCAGATCTTTACATTGAGCCGCAAGTCTCCATTCCGCAGGTGCGCATTGAGGTGAACCGGACCCAGGCCGCACGCTACGGCCTGGGGGTTGGTGAAATTACCGAGGCACTGGAGACAGCCCTCAACGGACGGGTCATCACGCAGGTTCTGGAAGAGCAGCGCAGTTTTGATGTTTTTCTCCGCCTGGACCATTTCTGGCGGGACAACCTGGAGTTTCTGGATGATCTTTTGGTGGACCTTCCCACGGGTGGGAGTATTCCGCTGGCGCAGCTGGCCTCCATCCAAATGATGATGGGACCCAACCAGATTCTCAGAGAAAATGGATTGCGACGCATCGTGGTCCAGTGCAATGTGGCAGGAAGGGATCTGGGGAGTGTGGTGGAGGAGATTCGTGACAAAGTGGCGGCCCAGATGGATTTTCCGGAAGGCTATTTTGTCAGTTATGGAGGTCAGTTCGAAAGCCAGGTTGCGGCCACGCGTTTGATCTTGTTGTTGTCCATTATTTCTGGCACTGCCATATTCATTCTCCTCTACTCCCATTTCCAGCGAGCCAGCCTTGCCCTG
>JAPUKI010000010.1 GCA_027295745.1 Acidobacteriota bacterium | reverse complement strand
GCAAGGAAATGGGCACGATCCTTCCACTGCAACTTCCGGTCACCCAGCAGTCGCAGATAGGCTTCATGAACCAGTGCCGTGGTTTGCAAGGTCTGCCGGTTGCGTTCCCTCCGCATGTATTTCCTGGAGAGCTTGCGCAGTTCCTGGTATACAACGGGAAGCAGTTCGGACAGGGCCTGCTCCTCTCCTGCAGTGGCCCGTTCCACCAGACGGGTTATGACCTCGGGTGAAGGCCGCACCGAAGCTCCTTTCTCTCACCTGGAGTGAGTACCCGAATCCAATTTTCGGGCTCAGCTCTTTAAATGTAAAGGATGTTCGGATGGGAATGCAATGGAACAGGCTCACGGGGAGGATGAGACGTAAGTGCGGCCCTCGAGTACCTCGCCAATGGCGAGCTGCAAATCGGAAACCAGTCGCGATTTGACAACATAGCCCACGGCCCCTAACTCGAAGGCTTCCCGGACGTCATCGGGATCGGTGTGGACTGTCAAGAAGATGATCTTCGCTTTGGGTGTACTCTGTATGATTTTTCTTGCTGCGGCTCTCATACTCTCTAATGCGAAAAAGAGGGAAAAAGCGGCTCGCTTGTGGTAGTTTCGACGGGTTCTGGCGGCGTTAGCAGAGAACCGGGGAGGTCACCATGTACAAACGAATTCGGCTGGTTGGACTTTGCGCTGTCCTTTTGTCAGGTTGCCAGGAGCAGTCGGATCCGGAGGGAGTTGAAGCCGAGGATCACGACAGTCACTGGGGTTACGAAGAAGCTGATGGCCCAGGGGTCTGGGCGGATCTAAGCCCCGAGTTTTTACTCTGCCGAGAGGGACAGGCCCAGTCACCCATCGACTTAACCGATGCCCAAACAGCGAGTCTGGACCTGATGGGCATGAACTATCAGCCCGCCACCCTTAGAATCATTCGCCACGAACATTTGGTTGATGTGATTAACAGTGGACACACCATCCAGATCAATTACGACGAGGGGAGCACGCTCACAGTGGATGCAACTGAGTTCGAGCTTGCTCAGTACCACTTTCATGTACCGAGCGAGCATGCCGTTGATGGGAAATCCTTCCCCATGGAGATGCACCTGGTCCATGTGAGTGAGCAAGGGGAGATCGCGGTTTTAGGTGTCCTGATTGAAGAGGGAAGTCACAATTCCGCCTTCGATCCCGTGGTGGAACACATCCCTCTTGAGGCAGGCGGTGAGGAACACCTGGAGCATGTGCAGGTGGAGATCGATGACCTGCTCCCTGCCGACCGCTCCACCTTTCGCTACTCGGGCTCTTTGACCACTCCCCCTTGTAGCGAGGGTGTTCGCTGGTTTGTGTTTGCCCAAGCCCAGGAGTTGTCTCCACCGCAGATCCAGAGCTTTGCTCGAGTGATCCGTGGAAATAACCGGCCCCTACAACCTCACAACGGGCGGGACCTGTTGCTTCATCGAAGCCCATAGGTTTTCCTTTCAACTTCGATGTCCACACGGACGGTCTTCGTGGTTCTGCTGGTCGTGTTCGGGTTGTTGGAGGTGCCCAAAATGGCAGCCAGGTTTCCACCCCTGTTAACTGTGACAGTTTACGGCCTCTCATGCTTTGCCGTATAAGACGAAAAGAAGGGAGAAAAGAGATGAGAAATGCAAGGAAGGTTTTATTTTTCTTACTGGTTCCATTCCTGTTTATCCTGGGATGCGATCTGAGCACCAGTGTCGATTATGACAGGGAGGCTGATTTTTCTCAGATCAGCAGCTTCGGTTGGACCGGAAAGCAAAATCCGGAAATCAACGACCTGGTCCACAACAGAATCGTGAATGCGCTGCGCTCCCAGTTGGAGGCGAAGGGATTACGCCTGGTCGATTCCAACCCGGATGTCTTTGTCACGTACTACGGCGACGACAACGAGCGGACCGTGATTGATACCACCCATTCCGGTTATGGCTACGGACCGGGTTGGGGCTGGGGTGGGGCTGGGCTGGGTATGGGCAGCTCCACCACGACCGTTCGAACCTATAAGGAGGGCACGATTATCGTTGATATCTATTGGGCTGGAGACAAGCAGCTCATCTGGCGGGGAACCGTGACCGGGACGATAAGCGACAACCCTCAGAAAAATGAAAAAAACATCGTCAAGGGAATCGCCAAGCTGTTCGAAAAATATCCTCCTCCGCCTGAGAAAAGTTGATCATCAGACAGGGACGAGGTTCGGCTGTTTGCCTGTTGCTCATTCTACTGGCCTCCCCTACTGCGGTGGGTCAGGCTCAGTCGAAATCGCCGCAACATTTTTTGTTCGACGGGCGGGCCCTCGAGAAGGCCGGGGGGCGCCCGCTTGCGGGTCGCGCAACTCGGGCAGGCTTCAAGAGACTCATCAAGGCAAACGTGCTAGGATCCAAAGTTCATGTGCTGTAACCGGATCATCGTTTTATTCTTTCTCCTCTGTTTCCCCATCGCTCCCGCTTGGGCGGGTGACCTCGAAGACCTGGAAACTTCGTTTGAGGACATTCTGGAAAGGTTGAATGCCAAGGACCTGAAGGGCTTCTTGACCGGATGGCATCCCCATGCGGTCTTGATGGTCCACGACTATGTTTTCCCGGTTGATCGTGCCGATGCGGGTGAAGAGATCTGGGCACAGATCTTCGACGATTTTTTTGTCGCCACCCAGAGGATCCGATTGACTCCCATCGATGTCGAGTTTCGAGTGGTGGAAAATACGGGGATTGTCTGGGGAGGGATCCAGACCCTGACGGAACTCAAGGATGGAACGAGAAAGGTGGTGAACCTGCGCTTGACCGCCACTTTCGTGAAGACCGGCGGCCGGTGGCTTTTGCTGAGCTGGCAGAGCGCCGTTCCTCCAGAGCGCAACCCGCGACCCTTTTAGTTTACAACTTATTATTTAGAAAGCTTCCCCACCATTGATGTAGGTGGCGCTGTTGCCATTTCGGCCCCAGGCGAAATCCACTCGCAGGTTGATGTGATTCTCTCTGGCTACCAGGATCCGGAATCCGAAACCGCCTCCGGGCAGCCAGTTGGCTTTCTTAAACTGGTCGAACCCGGATGCCACCTGCCCCACACCGAAGAAACCCACCACGCTAAAACGCCAAAAGAGTTGCAGGCGATATTCGGCCTGTGCCGCCAACAATCTCTCATCTTGAAACGCTCCCACCCGGTAGCCTCGTAAGTCCTCTTCCTGGCCCAGGTAACAGAGACCAAAAAAGGGCACGTCGCCATTGACTCCACAGAGCGAAACACGCCCAGCGATCACCTGATGGCTGCCAAGGTTTTGGTAGATGTTGAAGGAGGCCTTGTATTGCTCGTAGTTAAAGTCACTACCGATGCCTTCCCGGTAGAAATCGGCACTGAAATTGGCCCAGCTGCCATGGCGGGGGTAAAAGAGGCTGTCCCGGGTGTCACGCATCACCTTAAACCCGAGTGAGATTGTTGTAACGTCCAGAACCAACTCCGGAAAGTCAGGCGGCACGGGTAGCTGGGGGGAGTTCAGGCGAGTCTCCGAAAGGAGACCGGTGAAGCGCGGACCGATGAACAACCTTTCAAAGATCCTGCCCACGAATTCGGTCTCCACGAACGCCCCCCGCATGTTGACGGGGAGGCGGAGTTGATTGTCGCCAGGAAGAACTCCCTTGCCGGAAAAATCCATGTTGATGTTTCCGAAACCTCCGATCGATCTGAGGCGGAAGCGGTCCTGTCTCCAGGCCATGTCATGCATTCCGGCCAGGGCCCAACTCTTATTGCTGGTAAACATTCCACCCACTCCCGTAATTGTGGGTGGTGAGACATCGTCTGCGGGGTCGAAACGGTAGATGTAACCGGCCCCCCCGGCCAGCCCGCTGCCCAGCGTTGGATTGGATACGGGAACGGGTGCCACAAACCATTCGCCTCCTTCATAAGGTCCCTTGCTTGAGGAGATGGGGAGGCGACCCGCTTGGCCGCCGGGACGGGGTCCTACTTGAATGATGGCTTCGGAAGTCGCCAGGTCGTTGCCGATTTCATCGAGTATTTTTTGGAAAAATGGTCGCTTCTCCTGGGGCTTCTCCTCCGACGGCTCGCTTGCTTCTTGGGCGGGCTCCTCCTCCTTGGGTTCTTGTTCCCTGGATTCCTGGGCTAATCCGTAGCCTCCGATACAAGTGAGGAGGATTATGGGTGTGAGCGTAAGTTTCACCACCCATCTGTTATAGGCGAAAAAAGAAAGCCGGTTCAACTTCAGTCGGCTCCCAGACCGTGGGTGACGGCATAGTGGATCAATTCGGCGCTTGAGGAAATCTTCAAAGCGGACATCATGCGGTACTTGTGGAAGGCGACGGTTCTAGAGCTGACCTTCAAGATGGCAGCAACTTCTCTCATGGTGTTTCCTTTAACCAGCAAGGCCAGTACCTCCTGTTGGCGCTCGGTCAGAGGACCAGGAGATTCTCTCTTATGCTGCTCATGAATGAGAGAGCGGGCCAAGTCCTGTGTGACCAAGGGGGTTAGGTAGGCTTGACCCTTGAGCACGTCGTGAACGGCCTGAGATAATTCATTCACCTCAGAGGTTTTCACTAGATAACCCGAAGCCCCCTCCCGAAAGGCCTGTTGGACCTGGTCCCAATTCGTGGTTGTGCCTAGAAAAATCAGCCTGGTGTCAGGCAGTCGTTCGGCGATCTTTCGGATTGCCTTGAGGTCTCTGGCCAGGGGCATCGACAGGTCCAGGACGATGACGTGGGGTTGGCGCTTAGAGGCAATGGAGAACAAAGCCTGAGCATTTCGGGCCGTACCGACAAGCTCGAATTCAGACTCCACCAGCTTTTCGAAGGCGGCCAGCAGAAAACTGCAATCGCCAGTTAACAACACCCTGGAACGTTTCATGACTCCTTCAAATACTGTTGCCTGAGTTT
>JAPUKI010000001.1 GCA_027295745.1 Acidobacteriota bacterium | reverse complement strand
GCCTTGGTCTTCGATGAAGTCACCCAGGTGACTGTCTTCTTCTTCTCCGATGGGAGTTTCCAGTGAAATCGGCTCCTGGGCTATCTTGAGAATCTTACGCACCTTGCCCACGGAAATGTCCATGTTCCGAGCAATTTCCTCGGAAGTAGGCTCTCGACCAAGGTCCTGAACCAGAGCCCGCGAGGTCCGGATCAACTTGTTGATGGTTTCGATCATATGCACAGGAATACGGATGGTCCGAGCTTGATCGGCGATGGCTCGTGTGATGGCCTGACGAATCCACCAGGTGGCATAGGTGGAAAACTTGTAACCCCTTTGATACTCAAACTTATCGACGGCTTTCATCAAGCCGATATTCCCCTCTTGGATCAGATCGAGAAACTGTAGTCCACGATTGGTATACTTTTTGGCAATGGAGACCACCAGCCGCAGGTTGGCCTCGACCAACTCCTTCTTGGCGATCTCCGCTTCCAACTCTCCTTGCTTAATCGCCGCCAAGGTTCGCTTGAGCCCTGCGGGTGAGGCCAACACTTCGTCTTCGATTTCCTTCATCTCCTTATCAATCGCCCTCAGGCGCAGCTTCACTGTTTTGGCCTCATCCAGTTTCAGAGGAGATTCCTGCAGCTTCTTGAGTTTCTTTGATTCCCTCTCCAGTGTGACGATGCGATCAACCGCGCGCTTAATGACCTTGACAAGTAATTGATGGACCTTGGAAATCAGGTCCAAGTCCCGGACGATGCGGGCCATGGGGATACGATAGCGAGCTAATTGGGAAAGCAGTCTTTTATATTTCTTACTGTCCTTCTTAGACTTTTTCAGTTGCTTGCGTACCTTTATAGCTTCCTCTTCCAATACAGCGATCTCACCAATACGCTTCAGGACTACTTTGCGCCGCTTCCCAAGGATCTCATCGGTTAACTCATCTTCACTCAATTGCACCAAGCTCTTGATACTCAATGCATTTTCTTTCAACCTTTCGCCATATTTTGAGATCTCCCCCACTACAACCGGCGAACGGGACAACGCTTTAATCACGCTTTTCTGACCTCTTTCAATTCTCTTGGCAATCTCGACTTCTCCCTGTCGAGTCAAAAGTGGCACAGTACCCATTTCTCTCAGGTACATCCGGACCGGGTCATTGGTCTTCTCCAACCGCTCAGCGATAGAATCAGGCTCCTGATCCTCATCTCCTTCTGCAGATTTGGACAGGATTTTTCGTTTGACAGCCTCCAGTTGTTGCTCAGAATCAATGACTTCAATGCCCGCATCGCCAAAGAGGTAGAAAATACTGTCTAGGTCCTTTGAAGAATTGATGTTATCTGGCAGAACGTCGTTCACCTCATCGTACAGAAGGTAGCCTTTCTCCTTCCCGAGGTTAAGGAGTTCTCTGACTCCATCATACTTGTCTTCGATACCTTCGAATTTGTCCTCTATCGACAAGCCGATTTAACCTCCAAGCTGTTCGTGGATAAAACGATTTAGTCTAAACGCTTTTATTATACTAAATCAAGGTGGCTGGAGAAGCGAATGACGATCCTGCTCCTCGACGGAGGGTCTCTGAGAAATGATAGCGCACCCAAAGTTCACGACAGCAGCGTGGATTCACGTAACGGCACCCCTGAAGGGCCCCAGCACAGCTTTGACAGGGTGTCTCGCTTGCCAGTATAATCGCACTTTTTCAATGCCCCATGGGATGATTCTCTGAAGGATGCATAACTCTCTGTTCGCAATAATCGAAAGCGGTGGCAAGCAGTATCGAGTGAGCGAGGGCGATCTCATTGATGTGGAGTGCCAGAGTGGAGAGGTGGGACAATCACTGAGCTTCAACGAGGTGCTCTTGGTCGGTGACCAGGAAACCGTTCATCTGGGAACACCGGTCCTTTCGGGAGCCCGCGTGGTGGGCACAATCGCTGAGCAAGGGAAAAAAGACAAGATTATCGTCTTCAAGTTCAAGCGGCGCAAAAAGTATAGAAGGAAGCAGGGTCATCGACAGCACTTCACCAGAGTCCGCATTGATCAAATAGAACTTGCTGCTGAAAAAGTGCAGAGACCTGAGACTGAACAGGTCGAAGAAAAGGCAAGCAAGGCGGTAGCGAAACCGAGAGCAAGGAAAGAAGCAGCCGCTAAAAAAGCACCTTCCAAGACAGTTGAAAAGAAAGCCAGCAAGAAAATAGCTGCAAAGGAAGGCAGCAAGGCCCCCGAGAAGCAGGCTGCAAAAGCGCCCAAAAAAACAGCAGCTAAAGCTGCTCCCGAAAAAGGAGCCAGAGCAGCGAAGAAGTCAAAAGCCAAGGTGGTGAAGAAGAAAACCACTAAAGGTGTGAAAAAAACCGCGAAAAAGAGCACTAAGAAAACGGTTCAAAAGAAGGATTAGGAAGCAAACACCATGGCACACAAGAAGGGGCTCGGGAGTTCCAGGAATGGTCGAGACAGCCGGTCCAAGCGACTGGGGGTCAAGCGATTCGATGGCCAGTTTGTCACCGGTGGATCGATTCTGGTCAGACAACGCGGAACCCCAATCAAACCGGGCTCAAACGTCGGTCGCGGAAGCGACGATACTCTCTTCGCAAAGATCGACGGGACCGTCAAGTTTCAAAATCGGGGCCACAAAGGCCACTTCGTTCACATACTAGCTGCAAATTAACGGACAGACGAAGAGTCGGGCAAATGTATCCTTTCCCTTTCGCTTCGGTTGCTCGTTTACTCGCCTTTTATGTTCGTTGATCATGCCAAAATTCACGTTAAAGCGGGTGATGGCGGAAATGGTTGCCTAGCCTTTCGGAGGGAGAAATTCGTCCCGCGGGGGGGACCCAGTGGCGGGGATGGTGGCAACGGTGGGAACCTTTACTGTCGCGGCAATTCTCATCTCAGTACGCTCCTTCCCTTCAGATATCGACAACATTTTAAAGCGGGCAAAGGCGGGCACGGATCGGGGAAGAACCGCCATGGGAAGGATGGAGAAGACCTGGTGATTGATGTTCCGGTTGGAACCCAGGTGTACGACGAAGCGAGCGGCCAGCTTCTCTTTGATCTGGATAGAGAGGGCCATGTGGAGATGGCGGCAAAAGGAGGCCGGGGGGGACGAGGAAATGCCGCTTTTGTCACTGCGACCAACCAAGCTCCACGGAAGTTTGAATGGGGACAGCCCGGAGAGGAAGCCACTCTGATCCTGGAGCTGAAGGTTTTGGCCGACGTCGGAATAGTCGGCTATCCCAATTCCGGCAAGTCCACGCTCATTTCGGTGATCTCTGCAGCTAAACCTAAAATAGCCGACTATCCCTTTACGACTCTGACCCCAAACCTCGGGGTGGTCTCCTACGGGGATTATTCGAGCTTCGTTGTGGCGGATATCCCGGGACTGATTGAAGGCGCACACCACGGCAGTGGGTTGGGCTATCAATTCTTGCGCCACGTTGAGCGAACCCGGGTGCTGGTTCACCTTGTGGATGTCAGCGACGGCGGTGAAGAAGACCCCGTCCATTCAGTCGAAACCATCGCCAGGGAAATGGAGCTCTACAGCCCCAGTTTGAGGGAAAAATCAGAGATTATTACGGCATCCAAGCTTGATGTGGCTAATCCCAAGAAAATAGAGCGCTTACGGTTGTACTGTCAGAGGAAAAACCTCCCTTTTCAGAAGATCTCTGCAATCAGTGGAGAAGGGGTTCAAGAATTGAAGAATGCACTAGTGCAGCACCTGGAGGCTAGCAAGGATTGAAGATCGGCATCCTGGGCGGAACCTTTGATCCAATGCACCGTGGGCACGCCTACCTGGCACGCGCGGTTTTAAAGGTTTTTAATCTGGATCGCGTACTGTTGATGGTCTCTTACCTTGCTCACCATAAAGGAAAGCAGAAAATCACCAGCCCTTTTCACCGCTATGCCATGGTGGTGCTGAATCTGTTAGAGGAGGAGAACCTGTACGCTTCCCGGTGGGAACTGGATCGAAAAAAGCGATCCTACACCATCGAAACACTGCAGCACTTCACCTCTCGTTATCCCCAACACCAATACTGTTTCATAGCCGGGAGTGATTCCCTTAAAGAGCTTCATTTGTGGAAAGATTATGTTACACTGTTGAAAGAACATTGCTTTATATTCGTTCAGCGTCCGGGAGCCACAGCCGATCTCGACGAAGTGGAGCTTCCTGCTTCCTCAAGACAGAAGATTCAAAGAGTTTGCGAGCAAGACAAACCGATTATCCGGCCTGGTCAATCCTTTCTCATTTCTCTCGACGCTCCCGCTATCAGCGGCAGTTGGCTTCGAGAAATCATTGCCTCCGGAAAACAGCCTTCATCGGACATCATTTCTCTTCCTGTGCTTCAGTTCATAAAAAAGCATCGACTCTATGAAAACAACCAAGACCGTCTTACGGAAGGTTTGTGAGGCCATTGAGAGTAAAAAGGGAGACGAAGTCACCATTTTAGATATATCTAAAATTTCCAGCTTTACCGACTTCTTTGTGATTTGTCACGGACATAACGAAAAACAAAATCAGGCAATCTGTGACGAGATCATGGAAAGGTTAAAAAAGGAAAAGCATGGGTTCCCTGTCCACGTGGAAGGGTACCAACACGCCGAGTGGATTTTGATGGACTATATGGACTTCGTGGTCCACATTCTATCCCCTCGAAGTCGGCAATCTTATCAGCTGGAAAAGCTTTGGGGTGATGGAATCGAAGTCAAACCCAAGGCACTGACTGCCTGAGAGAAGAAAGAATTCAGAATCCAGAAGTCAGGAGCCAGGCGGTCAGCGGTCCACCGGTCTGTTGAAGGTTCCAGTTTTCAGATTTCGAATTTGGGATTTCAGCCGGTCTACCGGTTGTGATTCCAAGTTAAAAGCCTTTTCTCCTGGCTCCTGACTCCTAACTGTCTGTATTCTGTATTCTTTCCCCTACCTCCTTCTTTTCCTTGCTGTTCAGTCAAAACTTTTGTATAAGGATAGATCTTTTTCCTGTGAGAATGCGATTTTTGTGGATAGGTAAGACAAAGGATCCGTCGCTCTCGAAAGTGGAGGAAAAGTATCTAAAGCGGATTGAACAGCACCTCCCAGCCGAGAGAAAAACGATCCCCAAATTAAGAAAAAATGACCCCCATCAGCAGCTCGCTCAATTAGAGCGGGAAGCAAAACAGATTGAAAGGAATCTTCCAGCAAAAACGTATCTGGTGGTCTTAGATCATTTGGGGACAGAGTTTACTAGTCCACGACTGGCCTCATTTCTGGCAGAACTCATGAACCGAGGAGTCTCGAAGATAACATTCGTGGTGGGGAGCGACTTGGGCATTCCTGAGAGAATTAGGAACTTGGCAGATCTAAAGTGGGCGTTGACGAAATTGACACTTCCTCACGAACTCGCTCGAATCATGCTGCTCGAGCAGATTTACCGGGCAGTGACCATTATCAAAGGCCTGCCTTACCATAAATGACGGGGGTTTTTGATGCGAGCCAAGGATAGAAAGTACTTCAAGAATAAGCTCCTTCAAAAAAGATTAGAGCTTATTAGCCTGGTTCAGAAAACAGAAGACTACGGCCGCGAAGCCAACACTGACGCTGAAGGAATGGATCTCGCCGACAAGGCTTCCAGCTCATACACCAAGGAGTTGATGTTTAGCAAAAGCGACAGTGATCGGCAACTCCTTCAGGAAGTGGTAGATGCCTTGAATCGGATCGAAGAGGGAGGGTACGGTGAATGCATAAACTGCGGCAATGCGGTGGAACGAAAACGGCTGGAAGCAGTCCCCTGGTCACCTCTATGTCTAGACTGCCAAGAACAGGCTGAAGGAGCGGGCTGAGAGAACAACAAGCCGGGGTGTTCAGGTTTCAGGTTCCAGAATTCAGAATTCAGAATCCAGAGTCCAGAATCCAAAATCCTGAAGACTCTCGGAACCTGGAACTTGAAACCACAGCCGGCAGATCACAGCCGGAGACCGGCTGAAATTCAAAAGTCCAAATCCCAAATCCGAAATCCGAAATCCGAACTTGAAACTTGGAACTTGAAACCTGGAACCTGTCCTTCCGGGTTCGTAGATTTCCTCGCTGAGCCGTTATAGTTCATGTGAGTTTCAGCCAAGTACTCAAACACTGCTCTCAAGCGCTCTTCTACCCTCAGGCCTGTGTCCTCTGCCAGGCGTGGGTATCCAACCCTGATCTGAGCCCATTGTGTCGACACTGCTTTCTTGCCTTGGAACCTCTAGAGCGGAGAATTTGCTTCTATTGTGGCACTCCGCTGCCGGGGGATCTGCTCCAGATCCAGGGAATCTGCTCACAGTGCCGAAGCTGCGGGACAGCCTTTGATTTCGCCCGTGCCTACGGCTGCTACCGGGGAAAGCTGGGATCAGTGATCCGGAAATTTAAATTCTCAGGTCATCAGAGACTGGGGCATCCGTTAGCGGAACTTCAAGCGACCTGCTATAAAAACAGTGGTCTGGATCTGGAGCCGGATTGGATTGTCCCGGTGCCACTCCACGCACAAAGGAAAAGGGAGAGAGGCTTCGATCAGACTCTGATCCTGAGTCGTGCCTTGTCGCGAAGACTGGAGATTCCTGTCTTTAGAGGGCTCTCTCGAATCCAACCCACGGCTCCCCAGTCGGGCCTGAATCTTCAGGAGCGACAAAGGAATGTCCGTGATGCGTTCAGGCTTTCTCAGGCTGATCGGTTGTCTCAGCGGACAGTTCTCCTGGTCGATGACGTCATGACGACAGGTACCACGATCTCAGAAATCTGCCAGCTGCTCAGAAAAGAGTCGACAATCCACAGAATCGTTGTCCTGACGGTCGCCCGAGTACAACTCTACCTGCATCAGTAGAGATCTTTTTGTGCTATAAGTTTGCGCTATGGATGTCTTTACGCAATTTGGGTTCATCATGCTGGCTCTATCCCTGGTTTTCCTGAACGGATTCTTTGTGGCTTCCGAGTTCTCGATTGTCAAAGTGAGAGGTAGCCGGATCCAAGAGTTGAACCAGCAAGGAAAGCGAGGTGCTGGAAGGGCTCAGTCCATGCTCCAAAGAATGGATGAGTATCTCTCTGTCACCCAGTTAGGAATTACCATTGCCAGTCTGGCCCTAGGCTGGATTGGCGAACCCGCATTTGCCTCCCTGTTTGAGCCGATCTTGAGAAATATTGGAGGCCTGCAGCCGGTCCTTACACACACTCTGGCTGCTTTATCAGCCTTTTTGCTCATCACCTTTTTGCACATTGTGGTGGGAGAACTGGCACCCAAGTCGCTGGCCATTTACAGAGCCGAGGATGTAATCCTCTGGATCGGTAGACCCTTAACCTGGCTTTATAAGATTTCATATCCTTTCATTTGGGCACTCAATGGAACTGCCAACTCCCTTTTACGACTGATGGGTTTCGGACCCATGACAGAAGCTGATCTAGCCCATTCTGAGGAGGAGTTGCGTCTGATTCTGGCCAATTCACATGCTCACGGGATTTTGGATCGTGACGAAAGGAAGATGTTGGAGCGAGTCTTTGACTTCGCAGATCGGTCCGTGCGACAGGTCATGGTCCCTTCCACAGAGGTGGTTTTCCTCGACTTACAGAAGAGTCTCGATGAAAACCTGGAGATTGCTCGCAAGGACCGGCACACTCGTTATCTGCTCTGTGACCGAACACTCGACAAGGTGACAGGGATCCTCCATGTCAAAGATCTCTTTTGGCAATATCGGCAGCTGGGGAAGAACCTCAACCTGACCCTGGTCAAGAGACCTGTTCAGTTTGTACCGGAAACCAAATTAATAAAAACTTTGTTGACAGAATTCCGACGCAATAGAAGTCATCTTGCCGTGGTTGTGGATGAATATGGTGCGACCATAGGAATCGTTACGGTGGAAGACATTCTGGAAGAATTGGTCGGTGAGATTCAAGATGAGTTTGACATCGAAATGCCTCCACAAATGATCCGGAATACCGGTGAACACCAGTATATGATTCATGGACGTGCCTTGTTGGGGGAGGTTGAAAACAGCCTGGGCATTTCGATTGATGATGAAGAAAACGACACCATGGGCGGACACATCATGATGTTGTTGGGACGGACTGCAGAAGTGGGAGACGAGCTGACTGTCGCCGATCAGTACCGGGTTCACGTGGTGGGAATGAAAGGGCTTCAAATCACTGACCTGGTCTTTGAAAAGCTGAAAGCTGAGTGAATGGTTCGAAGCGATCTCGGGCGGCAAATCATGCAACCAATCGTGGAGTGTGTGATGAACGTCAGCGAGGGCCGGGATACAGCAAAGCTACAAGCTATTGCCCGCGAGATCGAGACTGTTCCAGGGGCATTTCTGCTCGAAGAGGAATACGATCCTGATCACCACCGCAGTGTTTTTTCCTTTATTGGAACTCCCTCCGCGATTTTCGAGGCGACTTTCGCCGCGGTGAAAAAGGCGGTCCGTCTCATCGATATGAGGGTACATCGAGGAGTCCATCCGCGGATTGGAGCGGTGGACGTTATTCCTTTTGTGCCGATTCGGAGCGTTTCCATGGAAGAGTGCGTGGAAATTGCCTGCCGACTGGGAAAGAAGATATCCCAGGTGTTACAGATTCCGGTTTATCTCTATGCTGAGGCAGCCTCACGCCCTGAGCTTGAGTATCTTTGGGTGATTCGCAAGGGTCAATTTGAAGGACTCCGAGAGCAGATCAAGTCAGATGCAAGCAGAAAACCTGATTTTGGGCCCAACCGTTTGCATCCCACGGCGGGCGCCACCATTGTTGGAGCACGTCAACCTCTTATCGCTTTCAATGTCTACTTGAATACCTCAGATGTTGCTCTGGCTCGAAAAATCGCCGATGCGATTCGCGGTAGTGCAGGCGGGCTTCCTGGAGTCCAGGCACTGGGGTTTTACATCCAGCACAAGGGTCTTGCACAAGTCTCTATGAACGTCACCGACTTTCATGAGACTTCTTTACTAAAGGTCTTCGAAAGGGTACAAAAAGAGGCTCACCGACTCCAAACAGGAGTTGTTTCGAGTGAAATCATCGGGCTGGTACCCAGGGGAGCGATCAACGAACTGACCATCAGGACACTCCACCTGGAGAACTTTCATCCAGGCAAGCTCTTAGAGAACAGAATCGCTGAAGTGATGAAAAGCAAGCGGGCTTTCTCATGCACGTCGTCTTAGTGGAACCTGAGATTCCACCCAACACAGGAAACGTCGCTCGCCTTTGTGCAGCAACCCAACTCCAACTGCACTTGGTGGGAAGACTGGGGTTTCGCATTACGGATCGCCACCTCAGGAGGGCCGGGCTTGATTACTGGGACTGCGTGCAAGTCCACCGTCATGAATCAGTCCATGAGTTTTTCGACGGGGTTCCTTCCTGCCGGCTTTTTCTCTTCTCGAAGAAAGCGCACAAAACGTATGTCAACGCTGCCTTCCAAGAAAATGATTTCCTTGTATTCGGCAGCGAGACAAAAGGCCTTCCCACCTGGATTTTCGAACAATATCCAGACAACATCTGGCGGATACCCATTTTTCACCCCCAGGTACGCAGTCTGAACCTGGCGGGAGCTGTATCGATTGTTGTCTACGAAGCCCTGCGTCAGATGGGGAAATTAGGCTAGACGCCTCGAGTCTCGGCGCCCCACAGGATCTTATGAAGTTGTACCTGCAACCGGACCAAAAGGCCGTCCTCCAGCACCCACTCGGCCAGTTCCCTCAGATCGAGCTGGTCCCAGACAGGAGAGAACAAGACAGTGTGTTTTCCGAGAAGACCCCATTCACGAATCTTCGTCCTGGCCCAGTCATAGTCTCGACGGGATCCCAAGACAAACTTGATTTCATCCTGGGCCTTGAGATGAGGTAGATTTTCCCAACTGTTTTTCTCTTCCATTCCACTGTCAGGGCATTTGATGTCATAAATAAGCACGGCTCGAGAGTCGACAGGGCGAACATCGATGCTTCCTCCGGTTTCGATCAGGACCGTTTTTCCGTCATCGAGGAAACGTTTGATCAGTGGAAAGACGGAGGACTGAAGAAGTGGCTCCCCACCCGTAATCTCAACCAGATCAGTGGGATAACCCTCAATTCTGGAAACGATCTCATCCAAGGATAGCTTCTGACCTTCAGAGAAAGCATACTCTGTATCACAATAAGTGCAGCGCAAATTACAATACGCCAATCGCACAAACGCGCAGGGTCTCCCGGCATAGCTGGATTCACCCTGAATGCTGAAGAAGATCTCGTTGACAACCAGGTAATCTTTCATTTCCGTCACCTTGAGACAGGCTCCTTCGGTATTATAGCGGATATCCGCCCGAGGGACTCTTGTCCGGATTATGCGTAATACAGACTTGGAGAAGTTTTCAGTGGTTAGCTGGGAAAAAACGTTCTCTCATGTGTTAAAATCGGTGCCAAACAGAGCTTGACAGGGAGGTTTCAAGAACAATGAGTGTCCCAATGAGCCGAGGCAAATTAAAGCTATTCGCCATCGTCTGCAGTATGACCTTGTGGCTCAGTGCCGGTGTGAGACGTGAGATCGAGAACTGGTACGTGCAAAATTTCGAGAACAAGGCCATGTTCTTGAAGATCCCGATTCGAGGCAAGCGCCAGATTCTACACGTCAAAGCCACCAGCCCCATTCTTGATCCTGCGTCTGCTAACCTTCCTTTGCTTTTCAAGGTTGGAGACCAAGTGCGAATAACGGAAGTGAACTTTAGAAATGATGTCGTTCGCTTCAAAATCGCATCCATCGATCTGAGTCAAGAAAGCGAAATCCTCTTTCAGTTTCCTCAGCAGTTCAGCCAGGATTTTCGCCAGCAACCGAACTTCGATGTGACCTTACTGGCTACCTTCACCGAAGGTCTCTCCTATACCGATGTTGAGTCTGCCAAGGAGGAGTTCATCAAGAGCCAATTCGACCAGTTCATCCAACAGCTCGCTCGCTCCAACAATACCTCCGCTGAATTTGTGCGGAGCACTCTGGGCGAACAATTCCCTGAGTATCAACTGCTGCAAGAAGAAGCTGACAGCCTAAAGAGTAGGCTGCAAGGAGTTGAACAGACTCTACTTGATGAGAATTTAGCAGGGCGAAAGGTGCAATCACAGCTGGCTCGCTTTCAGGAGGAATTGGATCAAACACGGATAGAACTCAATGGGGTGCAAGGCGAGCGAGATGACCTGTTGGAGGAGATCAAGTCTGCTCGAGAACGAACTGATGACTTTCGCAAGAGCGCCGAGGAATACGAACAGCAAATGACGGCCCTAGTGGAAAACCTGAACTTGAAGACATCCTCGGCAAGCAGCCTGGGCGCGCAAGTCAGCGTCTTAAACGACTCGATCCAGACCCTGCGGCAAGAACAAATCACCCGGGGTCGAAAGCTTGAGGAGGTCAACACGCAGTTGGAAGAACTGCAGGTGAAGAACCGGGAACTGTCGGAAGACCTGAAGAAAGCCCAAGATGAAAGGCAAAAAGTGTGGGATAACCTCAGTGTTCTGACCTCTAACAGAAAGAGCCTCGAGGCCCGCTACGTTGCCAGTCAAGAGGAGAACGAAAAATTGCAGAATGCTGCTGTTTTAAGCAGCTCGTTGCATCTGGAAAGGAGAATCGAACGTCGAGAGGAAGGTACGTTTCAGCTGGCTGATCTCTACCTGCTGAGTCAACACATTGCTACTCTGGAAATGCAGGTTCCCCCCTATTCGGGTACGGTACATCCGGTGCGTTTTTCGATGAAGTCGCCTGACATGGTGAAATTTTCCGAGGAGGAACGGGAGATTTATGAGGTTCTGGGGGAACCATTAAGGATCGAGACAAGCTGGCAATCCAGCTCTAATGACTTGAAGTTCCTCTTATTGAACAAGGAAGCCATTCAAACCGTTGGCCCCAGAGAGACCGTCGAATGGCCCTGGCTGTTTCAAGGAGAAATCTCTCAGCCGGAGCAGGCTTCACTCATCACCTCTTTGGTGAGTCCCGAGGGCAAGGAAATTTTCCTGGGATCTCAGGACGTTACAGTGAACCCCGGGCAGATGATGGCCCGTTTGCAACAGTCGATTTCACCGCTTTCACTCCTGGCTGGGGCAGTACTGACGATTGCTGTTTGGGGACTTGTCTTTGGATTCCGGGGACGTTCTCGGTCCCCAGCAAGCAGACAGACCCCGCTGCACCGCCGCGACCTTGTCACCCAGAAAAAACTTTAAGTACTCACTTTCATACATACGGTAACGTTTGTTGGGAGCGCGACGGAGCCCAGATCGAGGCGCGACGACGAGTCGATGTCGAGACATCGGCGAGGAGGAGCAACAAAGAGACGGGCCCGTCCCGCCCCAACCCTTCGGGCGGATGGGGGGTGCGGGCGATCTCTTTTTCTCTCGTCGTCGTCGATGTCCCTGCATCGCCTCCTCCTCCCTTCGCGACCTCGCCTCGCAAGCCCCATCCGCAAACGTTACCGTATTTATGAAAGGGAGTACTAAGTGCGGGAGTCCAGGGAGGCCAAGCTCTTCGTTCTCCGCGCCCTTCGGGGAGTTCGGGGACAGGCCCCGAATTCAGGGAGAATTCTTGGGCCTGTCCCCGAACTCCCCGAAGGGCTTGTGCGGCCTCGATCTTGACCTCCCTGAACACCCGCAATGAGAACCTATGCATAATCCAGGCAGAGCTATTTCCTTCTTGCGGTGGAAAATTTATGAAGTAATCCGGACTGGGGTTCGAGTGCCCGGTCTCACGCGCTGTTCAGACTTGGCTACTCTCTCTGGGCCTCGGTCAGATGATAGCCGTTTTCTTTGAACTTCTTACCCTCTTCGGTCAACTCAGGATCGTCTTGTGCAGGTTCCGGAATACGGGTATGGCAAAAAACACACAGCTTCCCCGTTTCTTTCCTATATTTCAATGTGGCCTCAGCCGTGGAATGGAACAAAAGCAAGAAAAAGCCACTGAGAATGATCGAGAAAGCTGTCACTTTGAGTATTTTCATTTCACTTGCTCGAAGAATTCGCCCGGATTCGTTTCGGTCACTCCTGCGATGGTATGATGAGTGTTGCTGATGTGTCCACAAAAATCCGCCACGAAAAGGGAAGTGAAGGAGGAACATCGGGTTGCGGAGATTCTCAGGCGACTGGACAGGGAGTATCCTGATGCTCAGTGCGCTCTTCATTTCGAGAATCCCTATCAGCTTCTCGTGGCTACAATCCTGTCCGCTCAGTGCACGGATACGCGCGTGAACATGGTCACGCCTCAACTGTTTACTCGTTACCCCACACCAGAAGACCTGGCCCAGGCTGATGAGAAGAAGTTGCAGGAATTGATCCGGAGTACTGGTTTTTTTCGAAACAAGGCCAAGAATCTCGTGGGGGCCGCTCAAGGGATAGTTGCAGAATTCGAAGGAAAAGTTCCTGAAAGCATGGAGAAAATGGTGGAACTACCCGGTGTAGCGCGGAAGACGGCCAATGTTGTCTTGGGCACAGGTTTTGGAATCACCAGCGGCATAGTTGTAGACACCCATGTCAAGCGCCTGAGTCACCGCTTGGGCATGACCACCCACAAAGATCCCAACAAAATCGAGCAAGATCTAATGGGCCAAATCCCGGAGCATCATTGGATCGGTTTTTCCCACCAGTTGATTCATCATGGTCGACGGATCTGCAAGAGCCGCAGGCCGCGCTGTGAAGCATGTGTCTTAGCCAATCTTTGTCCTTATTGCCAAAGTGAATGCCCGTAACTTTTAAGTATTCCAAGATATTCTTCAGCCTCGCTTTCGTTCTCATCCTCTACCTGTTTTACAAGATGATCCAACCCTTTCTCATCAGCGTGATTTTATCCCTGACTCTGGTGTCACTTTTCTATGCAAACTATCTGGAACTGAACCGGAAACTGAAGGGTCGCTCAAATCTGAGCTCCGCCCTTATGTGTCTTATCGTCACAATCCTGATCATCATTCCCTTTTTTGTTTTCTTCATCGCCCTCCTCAACGAGTTCGTTTTTGCTTATGAAAGCTTTCAGGTTCAATTGGCAAGCGGAGAGCTGGGGAGCAACCTCAACTGGCCGGAAAGCGCTTTCCTGAGAGAAGTTCGCGAGCAGTTCAGCCAATTCTTAGGCATAGAAGGGTTGAACCTGACTCTGGTGATTTCATCACTGCTGGATCGAGTGGCCCGCTATCTAACGGAACATTATGCTTCAATTTTGGGAGGGATCGGCGCATTCTTTTTTAAGTTCTCCATCATGGTCTTCAGCATGTTCTTTTTCTTCCGTGACGGCGAAGCCCTTGTTCGAGAACTGAAGAAATTGATCCCTTTGGCCCCAGAACATGAGGATCTGGTGCTCAAGAAGTTAAAAGACGTCACCTATGCGACATTTTTCGGGATCTTTGCAACAGGGATCTGTCAGGGAATCGTTGCCGGTTTTATCTTCACGTTCTTGGGGATCAATAATGCTATCTTGTGGGGAACGGCTACCGCAGTCTTTTCTCTCGTCCCCTTGATAGGAACGGCCACGGTGTGGATTCCCATGAGCCTTTATTTGATCTCCAGTGGAGCGGTGACAAGAGGCGTCATCCTGTTCCTTCTCGGATTGACGATCATTGGACTGGTCGACAACTTGATTCGTCCACTCATCATCGAAGGAAAATCCCAAGGAATGCATCTGCTACTCGTTGTTTTCTCTCTAGCGGGTGGACTCATGTTGTTCGGACCCTCCGGGTTGGTGCTTGGTCCCCTTGTGGCAGCACTGTTTGTCACCTTTCTGGAAATCTATAAGATCGAGTTCGAGGAGCAGCTGGTTACGGAGGACCAAGCCACCCCAAAACTCACCACACAGGAAGAGAAAACGGCAACACCCTCAGGCTAATGGCCTCTCCGCAGTCCATCCCCAAAGTTTTGACCATTGCGGGAGCAGACAGCGGCGGTTGTGCTGGTATCCAGGCCGATCTCAAGACCTTTGCAGCATTGGAAGTGCACGGAATGAGCGTCATCACTTCAGTGACTGCACAGAACACCAGAAACGTTTTAATGGCCTCTGACCTCCCACTTGAGAATATCCAACGCCAGATCGAAGCGGTTCTGGAGGACATTGGAGCCGATGCGGTCAAAACTGGAATGCTCTCCTCCCGAGAGATCATTGAGTTGGTGAGCGAAAACGTGAGGCGATTTCGTATGGAGCGCTTGGTTGTGGACCCGGTCATGGTGAGTACTGGAGGTGATCTACTGATGGGTCCGGAGGCGGTGGAGGTCATGAAGACAAAGCTGTTTCCCCAGGCATTAGTCGTCACCCCCAATCTGCGGGAGGCAGAAGTCCTGACGGGAGGCAAAATCACGAAACAGGAACACTTGAAACAGGCAATGCGGCAAATTTTTGAACTGGGACCCCGTTCGGTGATTATAACGGGCGGACACATTGCAGATCCGAAACAATCTACCGATTATTTCTTTGACGGTGAGGAATTCATATCATTTCCAGGTTCTCGATGGGAAACGAGGAATACTCACGGCAGCGGCTGCACGTTCGCCTCAGCCATAGCCGCTTACCTGGCCCATGGACTGGATCTGAAGGAGGCCATCTCGCACGCAAAAGAGTACATAACTGAAGCCATTCGCCATTCCTTTCCACTTGGACACGGCCACGGACCGCTGGGGCATTTTTGGAAATACTGGAAACAGTGAGCCGTGATCAGCCGCTCAGCCCCCTTTGTTCCCGTGCCCATCTGTGGTAATCTAGAAGAGACGGGGTGCTAAGTGACTATCGTGCTAAGTCCATGAAAGGAGTTAAGTTATGGCTTCTACAGGAGACAAGTTCATTTACTTCCTGGTAGGAGGATTTGTCGGGGCATCCATCGCCTTACTTCTTGCTCCCAAAACAGGAGAAGAAACCAGGGAGTTCCTAGAAAACAGATACAGAGAAGGAACTGATCGGTTAAGCGGGAAGGTCCAAGAAGGGAAAGAGCTTGTGACAGACAAGTCGCTTGCCATGGCCGGGCAGGTAACCGACCGGATCGATCAAGGCAAGGACATAATACAGCGACAGAAGGAACAGGCCTCCGCTGCAATTGCGGCGGGAAAAGAGGCCTATGAAAGGGAGAGGAGCAAACTGGCAGGTGTGAACGGTGGGAAAAAAAGCAAAAAGAAATCAGCTTCTTAGTGCCACAGCTGTCTGGGAGTTGATCCCGGGATACCGGGTTGAAAGGAGTACCTCGTGAGTCTTGAAATTCTTCTCGTTGTCTTCGTCGGCGTTAGCGCAGTAGCGTTGCTGCTCCAGAGCCTTTCCATCTGGAAGTTTGCGCGATCCATGACGCAAACGCTACACACACTGGACCGACAATCAAAGGAGTTGCAAGAAGATGCTTCCGAGCTGATAGGAGGGATCCAGGGAATTGTGGAGAGCATGGCACCCCTGAGCAGAATTACGGAGAACTTGAAGTCCAATATGGACCTTATCTCAGATCTGGTGAAGAACCGAGCTCAAGACCTCGACAACTTCGTCCAAGAAATAACGGAGATGAGTCGGGAACAGGCTTCCAAGGTCAACTATGTGGTGAGCGACACTATCCAGAAATTCGAGCAGACGACGGAGATGCTCCACGAGGATCTGCTCAAGCCAGCCGTTGAGATTTCTTCATTCTTAAAGGGAATCAAAGCAGGATTGAGCTATCTCTTCAACAAGAAAGCCCCGCCCAAGTCGACGAAGAGCTATCCTGAGGAGGAGATGTTTATCTAAAGAAGCTGACAGCTGACATCTTCTTAGAATTCCCCCCAGCGTATAAGCACACTACCCCAGGTAAAACCAGCTCCAAAGCTGGCCAGGAGCACGAGATCTCCCTTTTTGATGCGCCCCTGCTCATGGGCCTCGGTCAACCCGATGGGAATTGTGCCCGCCGTGGTATTAGCGTATCGGTCAATGTTGATAACGACCTTTTCAGGAGCGAGTCCGAGGCGCTCCAGCGAAGATTTGATGATTCTGATATTGGCTTGGTGAGGAACGTAAAGAGTGACGTCATCGGAAGTGTAGCCATTTCTCTCCAGAATGTCAGTACACACTTCCGTTATACGTCTTACAGCAAATTTAAAAACATTTCTCCCGTCCTGATGCACATAGTGCATTTTCTTGTCGACGGTTTCATGAGTGGCCGGATGAAGGCTGCCGCCTGCCGGCATGTAGAGAAACTTCCCCCCCGCTCCGTCGCTGTGAAGCATGAAGTCGAGAATCCCGATGTCTTCTTCCTGAGTTGGCTCGAGCAAGATCGCTCCTGCCCCATCACCAAAGAGGACACAGGTGGTCCGATCCTCAAAATTGAGTATCGAACTCATGACATCCGTTCCGACTACCAGCACCTTCTTATGCATCCCCGTTTGGACAAACTGTGCACCGGTGGCCATGGCATAGAGAAAACCCGAGCAAGCTCCTGAAAGATCAAAGCTCCAGGCATTCTTGGCACCGATCTTTTCCTGGACAATACAGGCAGTCGAGGGAAACATCATGTCTGGAGTCACTGTGGCAACAATGATCAGGTCCAGCTCCTTGGGATCCACTTTTTTCCCTCGAAGGGCATTTTCGATGGCTTTTACGGACAGATCACTGTTGGCCTGGCCCTCTGAAACAATGCGTCGTTCCGAGATGCCGCTCCGGTCACGAATCCACTCATCGGAAGTATCTAACGAACGTGATAGATCGTCATTAGTAACCTTCTTTTCCGGCACATACATGCCAAGAGCGGTAATTTGGGCTCGTAATTTCTGCAAATTCTTTTCCCTTAGTGCTCCCTTTCCGTGGGATCAAATCAGCGACCCACTCTACTCCTGCATACTACTGATACATCACCTCGACATCGGGTGGCACCTTGAAATTGAATTGCCCATCGGGAATCCGGATGTTCTCCTGGAAGTTCATCATGATGTATTCGTTACGATTTCCAATGGGCTCTATCACGATCAACCGACGGACCAGGTAGATTGAAGGATCGATTTCCAGAATCAAATATGAATAGATGCCTTGAGGCTGCTTCGGTGTCAATCGTATCAGTATGTTCTCTCCCTGAAGTGGCTTCTCCTCTGGTTCCAGCCCAACCTGAAAGTCTTCCTGAATGTTCCCTTTGCCCATCAAGAATAGGAGAGGCGTTTGAGCGTTGCTCAGGTCTAGATCGGAGACGATCACTTGCTTATCTAGGGGGAGATAGAAGTAGCTTTTCTGGCCATCGGCAACGAAGACTTTTGGCGTGGGATGCCGGTATTCCCAGTACATTTTTCCTGGTTTTTTCATGATCAAAATCCCCGATTCCTGCAGTTGAACATCCCCGCTCCGAAAGAGCTGTGTGAAATCAGCCGAGAAACTCTCTATTTGCTCATACTTGTTCTGAAGCTTTGCAATCAGCTCATCCGGTGTTTCAGCATTCACCCGTCCCGGCATCGAGAGAACCACCAGAAGGGTGGTGGTGGTGAGTAATCTGCAACGAGTGGTCGAGCCGCTAAATCGAGTCATTGTCTTGAATTTTGCTGTCAATATCTCCCAGAAAGGTTTCATATAAGATGAAAAGAACGCCGCAAGTGATCGCACTGTCGGCCACATTGAAGGTAGGCCAACTAAAGTAGTCTTGCCAGTGCAGTTCGATAAAGTCGGTCACATGGCTGTGCACAAGACGTTCAATGAAGTTTCCCAGGATTCCACCCAGAAGCAGTCCCAGGGAAGCCAACAACCCCGGTTTATCCAGGGGTGTTATCCGAATGTAGTAGAGCACAATGACCACGGCAATGATAGCCAGAACCGAAAGAATGACGGGCTTCCAGGGTGACTGGAGAGAGTGAAAAAGGCCAAACGCGATCCCCTCATTTTGGACATAATGAATCGTGAGGAACCCCTCAATAATCCTGTAATTCTGGAGCCAGCTGGTACTCTGAACCCACCACTTTGTGATGAGGTCCAGCGTCAGGATAATGAAACCTAAACTTATAGCCGCTAGGCGCATTTTACTGTTATCTTCT